>NZ_JBNGGG010000007.1:0-255963 GCF_049974585.1 Streptomyces sp. UG1
TCCCAGCGGGGCATCGGCCTTCGGCGCGGCAGCCGACCTCAGCCACAGCTCAGAACGGCCGCTACATACGGTCTACAACAGTGAACCCAATCGGGCGCCGCTCTTGCCATCCATTCCAGTCGCCAAAGGCCCGGGACTTGGAGCATGAGCAGCATCATGGGGTGCATTGACAGTGAAGTTGGTCCGTGCAGGTCAGCGCCTTCTGCCGGACCAACTTCGCTGTCAACGGACAACTGGCGCCGTCCTCGATGACGGCGTTCTTGAAGCCGGTGTCGCCCCAGCTCTCGGAGATGGTCGGATACGTCTTCTTGGCCTGGTCGAGGAGCTGAATTCCGACGGTGTTCTCGGACAGGCTCGCGGCGGTGACAGCCACGGCGAGGATGAGTCCGATCGTGTCGGTGAGGATGCCCCGTTTCCTGCCGACGATCTTCTTGGCGGCGTCGGTTCCCTGGCCGGTCAGGGGCACATTGGTGGAGGTCTTCACGCTCTGGGTGTCGATCACGGAAGCGGTCGGTTCGGGCTTGCGCCCTTCCTTCACGCGGGCCAGCCGGTCAGGTCGTAGTTGAGCTGGGTGAGGATTCCCTCGTCGCGCCAGGCGGCGTAGTAGGCCCAACCCTCTGTGCCGTTGCTCCTCTTCGGCCACACCATCTCGTCCGTGACTCGATCACCCGGACGGTGCACGAGAAGTTCAACCGAGAGCAGCAGGGCGACGGGCGGCCACCCGGCGACGAGGACCGGTTTCCATTCCAAGGCCGGTGCCGCCGCAATGTTTGCGGCCAGAGAGACCGCGATTCCCAGCAAGAAGGCCGACCAAATCGCCCACCGTGCCCGGCGGGTCCGAGATTCTGACTGTTTGAGGAGCCCGACCGCGGGCAGGAGCAAAAGTCCATCAACCGAAAGCGGCCACAGCGAGGCACTGACCGAGTCGGCTCCGCCTTGCAGGGCGAACTTCCGCTGGTGGACGTGGGAAGCATAGGCGGCGACCCCTGCGACGACGAGCGCGCACAGGGGCCGCACCCACGCATCGGGATCGAGTCCGTGCCGGGGGACAGGACGTCCGGCGGTCTCTCCCAGGGAAATCCGGGGAACTAGAGGGAAGTCCTCCGCATCCCTCAACACAACTCCCCAGGCCAGCAAGGGCGCAGCTCAGGCCCAGACCCCACCGGCACAAACGAACTGTCCTGCCGGTTTTCGTTCCGTAGTGCCAGCAGAACGATCGGATCCGCGGCCAGGCGCCGGCTGCAAAAGTGAGCCGCCTGGAACGCCTCCACATGCGCCCGCGTGACCTCGACCGGGTCCCCGGCCGCAGCGAGCGGTCCCAGTCCCGCAGGAACCCCGCTCAGGTCTTCAACAGGCCCGCAGTGATCTTGTTCAAGTCCAAGAGCGGCATCTTCGCCGGCCTCCGAGTAAAGGTGCCGATGAGCGGCATGCTCAACCCCGAAGCCGGAAGCGACCCACACAGAAGAAGGGCCCCCACAGGCTCTCGCCTGCGAAGACCCTTCGCACCGTCGGGACGACAGGATTTGAACCTGCGACCCCTTGACCCCCAGTCAAGTGCGCTACCAAGCTGCGCCACGTCCCGGTGCCTATCTGACCTGGGGTTTCCCCTGGCCGAACGTGCATGGAAACAATACCGCACTCGGGTCGGTGGTCGCGCACCCGTTTATTCGTGCCCGCAGCCCTCGGTGCTGCCAGGACGCGCCTCGGTGCCGCGCAGGCACACGCGCTCGTCCCCCGGCACCGGCGCCGCCCCAGGCTTCGTCGGGGCGTCCGCCCGTACCAGGTCCCGTATCGACCGCACTGAGAGCAGCGCACCCGCGACGACGAGGCTCATCCCTCCGGCGACGAAGAGCACATGATCGGCGCCGAGGGTCGCGGCGGCCGGTCCGGCGATGGACTGGCCAACCGGCATCATCGCGAGGGAGCCCGCCACGTCGTACGCGTGGATGCGGTTGAGGACGTCGGCCGGGACCTGTGTCTGGACGCTGGTCGCCCACATCACGCTCCAGAAGGCCATGCCGGCCCCGGCGACGGCCGCTCCCGCCGCCATGTCCGGAACACCCAGGCCCGCGCCGACCGTCACCGGGAAGCCGGCGAAGGCGAAGAGACCTGTCGCGCCGGCACGGAGCATACGGCGAGGACGCAGCCGCAGGGCGAGCAGGCCGCCCACGACGGTGCCCGCGCCGAGGGCGGAGTTGATCAGGCCGTAGGAGCGGGGGCCGTGCTGCTGGACCACCTCCGCGGCGACGAGGGGGACCGTCGGACCCCACACGGTGATCATGTAAACGCTCCAGACGGCTATGACACCCCAGAGCCAGCTCCGGGACCTGAACTCCCGCCAGCCTTCTGCCAGATCGGCGCGGAAGGCTCTGGTGCCCCGGCCGGCTTCATCGCCCTCCGGCGGCCGGGGCCGCGCGGGCAGACGCAGGAGCAGGAGGCACAGTGCGCTGATCCCGTAGGTGGTCGCGGCCTCGGCGATCCGGATGGCTCCGTTCGCCCCCTGGACGTCGGCGGCGAGTCGGCGCACCGTGCTTGCCACGCCAGGCTGGAACACGGCGCCCGCCACGCCGTTGACGAAGCCGATCGCGCAGATCTGCCACAGCACCACGTGCCCGGAGAAGAAGAGCACGGCGGCCAGGGACTGGGTGCACAGGCGGACCAGGTCGGCGCCGATCATCAGCCTGCGGGTGCTGAAGCGGTCGGCGATGACCCCGCCGAACACGATGAGCCCGGCGAAGGCGGCGGACGTCGCGGCCAGGGCGAGACCGACCGCTCCCCCGCCGTACCCGTGCAGCAGGAGGCCCGCGGCGAGGGCCACCGGCAGCATGGTGTCGCCAGTTGGGCGACGGCGCGCGCGACGAAGAACAGGCCGAAGTTGCGCGACCACACCGGGCGCGAGCCTGCCTCCTCGCCCCCGCTCACGGTCCTCGCCCCTCCCCGGCCGACCCGTTCCCCCACGCCGTCGCACAAGCCGCCGTGGTGGCCGAGGCCTTCTCCGCCCCGGCTCCCACACCAGCCCTCGGATCATGGCACGGGGCACTGACAATGCCGCAGAGATGTCAGTCCCCCGTCGGCAGCCCCAGCTCCGGATGCGCCTCCAGCAGACGGGTCGGGGCGGCCTGGCGCCAGGAGTCGGCGAGGATGTCGCGCAGTTCGTCCTCGTCGTCCAGGGCGGCGAGCCGGGCGCGCACCCAAGCGAACTGCGCCTCGTGGTCGGCGATCCAGAACTTCTCCGGCTCGGCCAGGACCAGCTCGTCGCGCTCCTCCTTGGGACAGCGCACCGCAAGGGAGGTCTCGTCCTCGGGCAGGGTGGCGAACATCTTGCCCGCGACCCGGAACGTGGGCATGCTCCAGGCGATCTTCTCCCGCGTGTCCGGCAGAGAGAGGGCGATACGGCGTACGTCTTCGGCATCCGGCATGAGACGCACGGTAGCGCCTGCCACCGACAATCACCTGGTGAGAGGGGCAGCCCGCCCCAGGGACGCGCCCAGCAGCTGAAGTTCTGCTCGGCGGTCCATCCGAACAGGGTTCCGTCCTCCAGGATCATGAACCCGTCCATCACTCACAGTCCACGGGTCCTTTTCCGCCCGGTGAGTGTTCCACGCGGCACTGACAAGTGCCTCAGACACAAGGGCGCCCGGTCACACGCGCTTGTAGTAGATCGTCGTGGGCCGCAGGACTCCGGACGGGCTCGCCGCGTAGTCCGGGATCACCCCGGCCCGGGTCCAGCCGGCCGAGTCGTAGAGGCGCTCGGCGCGGCTGTCGGTCTCTGTGTCCAGATGGAGGAGGGTGACGCCGGCCTTGATCGCCGCCTCCTCCGCGGTCGTCAGGAGCCGGCGGCCGAGCCCCTGCCCGCGCGCGTGCCGGTGCACCATCAGCTTGACCAGCTCGGCCCGGTGGCTGCTGTTGGGCTTGTCGGGGAAGTCCAGGCCGACCGTGCCCATGGTGCGCCCGCACATGTGCGCCACCCACACTGCCAGCCGCCCGGCACCGACGGCCGCCGCGCGCTCCTTCCACCAGACCATGGCCGCCGTACGGTCGAGAGGGGCGAGGAATCCGACGGAGGCACCGTCGTCCACGGCGTCCATCAGCAGGTCGGCCAAGTCCTCGACCAGCTCCAGCAGTTGGATCTCGTCCAGTCGCGTCACGATCACGGCTTCACCACCGCCAGTACGTACCGCACCGCCTGCGGCCCCGCGCACCGGAACCGCGTCGGCCCCCACACCCGCATCCGCAGACAGTCCCCGGCACCGACATGGTGCTCGGCCTCCTGAACCGTCACGTCGAGCGCCCCTTCCAGCACCCATATGTGCTGCTCCAACCCCGGTACCGGCGGTCGGTCGTACGCGATGTCGGCCCCCGCGGTCAGCCGTCCCTCGACGAGTTCGGCACGCAGGCCGGTGTGCGGCGGCGACACGGATCGTCGTACGAACCCGGAAGCGCGGTCCTCCCACACCGGCTGCTCGGCCGCCCGTACCAGCAGCGCGGGCTCGGACTCGACCTCGCTGAGCAACTGGGACATGGT
The DNA here is from genome assembly GCF_049974585.1 of Streptomyces sp. UG1. Lineage (NCBI taxonomy): Bacteria > Bacillati > Actinomycetota > Actinomycetes > Kitasatosporales > Streptomycetaceae > Streptomyces > Streptomyces sp. UG1. Next base: position 4,526 of record NZ_JBNGGG010000007.1, read on the forward strand.
GCGGCCGTAGACGTGGCACAGGCGGTTCAGGAGTGCGGCGGTGGGACTGATCTCCGCCCGTTCGGCCCGGGAGAGAGTCGAGCGGCTGATGCCGCTGCGTTCCGCCAACTCGCCCAGGGACCAGCCTCGTTCGGCCCGCAGCTCGGCCAGGCGCGCGCCGAGGCGGGTGTCGACCGGGTCGGGGGGCTCGCTATCGCCTGTCGCATCGTGTCTCACATTCGGGACACTATCCCGAATGTGAGACGTCCATGTTACGGACGGCTCACCCCCACCGTGGTTCACTCTCCGGCCGCGGCTTACTCTCCCGCCGCCTCGCCCAGCGCCTCCAGCACCGGCCGGATCAAGGGGTGCTCCTCGGCGCCTCGCCGTACGGCCGCGAAGACCCGGCGTGTGGGAGCCACCCCGTCCACGGGCCGTACGACCACCCCCGCGAGGTCCATGCCGCACAGCGCCGAGCGGGGCACGAGCGCCACTCCCGCGCCGGCCGAGGCGAGGGCGACGACCGCTCGGAAGTCGTCGGAGGAGTGTTCGAGGCACGGTTGGAAGCCGGCGGTCTCGCAGGCCAGGACCACCACGTCATGGCAGGGGTTGCCGGGGTAGGGGCCGATCCAGGTGTCCTTGGCCAGTTTCGCGAGCGGGACCTCCGCCGCGTCGGCCAGGCGGTGGCTGACCGGGACGACCGCGTCGAAGGGCTCGGCGTACAGCGGTACGTGCGCCAGGCGGGGGTCGTCGGCCGGCGGCGCCCCGCGGTACTCGACGGCCACCGCGATGTCGACCTGCCGGTCGAGGAGCATGGGCAGGCTGGCGTCGCCCTCGGCATCCTGGACGCGGATGCGGATACCGGGGGACGTCTCGGCGAGGCGGGCCACCGCCGGTGCGACGACCAGGGCGATTCCGGTCGCGAAGGAGGCGACGGTGACCGTGCCGGCCGCGCCCGAGCTGTACGCCGCGAGCTCGGCCTCCGCCCGCTCGAGCTGGGCGAGGACGGCGTTGGTATGGCCGAGCAGGATCTCGCCGGCCGGGGTCAGCCGTACGCCTTTGGCACCGCGCTCGACCAAGCGGTGGCCGGTCTCCTGCTCCAGGGCCGCGAGCTGCTGGGAAACCGCGGAGGGGGTGAGGTACAGCGCGGCGGCAGCCGCCGTCACGGTGCGGTGGTCGGCCACCGCACGGAGGATGTGGAGCCGCCGCGCTTCGATCATGAGATCGATTATCGCAATATGTCCGGGCTGCCCGGACCTCAGGCTTCCAGTTCCGCCCGGGCCGCGACGAAGGCGTCCACGGCACGGTTGACATCGTCCGTCGAGTGCGCGGCGGAGAGCTGCACGCGGATGCGGGCCTGGCCCTGCGGGACCACCGGGTAGGAGAAGCCGATCACATACACGCCCCGCTCCAGCAGCAGCTCGGCGAGCCGACCGGCCTTCGCCGCGTCGCCGATCATCACGGGCGCGATGGCGTGGTCGCCGGGGAGGATCTCGAAGCCCTCCTGCGTCATACGGCGGCGGAACAGGGCGGTGTTCTCGGCGAGCCGGACGCGCAGGTCGTCCGCCGACTCCAGCAGGTCGAGGACCTTCAGGGACGCCGCCGCGATCACCGGGGCCAGGGTGTTGGAGAAGAGGTACGGCCTGGAGCGCTGGCGCAGCAGGGCGACGATCTCGGCGCGGGCCGCCACATAGCCGCCGGAGGCGCCGCCGAGCGCCTTGCCGAGGGTGCCGGTGATGATGTCGACGCGGTCCATGACGCCGTGCAGCTCGGGAGTGCCGCGGCCGCCGGGGCCGACGAAGCCGACGGCGTGCGAGTCGTCGACCATGACCATGGCGTCGTAGCGGTCGGCGAGGTCGCAGATCTCGCGCAGGGGCGCCACATAGCCGTCCATGGAGAAGACGCCGTCGGTGACGATCAGCCTCCGCCGCGCGTCGGACGCGTCCTTCAACTGCCGTTCCAGGTCGGCCAGATCACGGTTGGCGTAGCGGAAGCGACGGGCCTTGGACAGCCGGATGCCGTCGATGATCGACGCGTGGTTGAGGGCGTCGGAGATCACCGCGTCCTCGGCGCCGAGGAGCGTCTCGAACACGCCTCCGTTGGCGTCGAAGCAGGAGGAGTAGAGGATCGTGTCCTCCTGGCCGAGGAAGGCGGCAAGGCGCGCCTCCAGCTCCTTGTGCACCTCCTGCGTGCCGCAGATGAAACGGACCGACGCCATGCCGTAGCCCCAGCGGTCCAGGGCCTGGTGGGCGGCGGCGACGACCTCGGGGTGGTCGGCGAGGCCGAGGTAGTTGTTGGCGCAGAAGTTGAGGACCTCGCCGGGTCGGCCGCCCGCGCTGACGTTGACGGTCGCGGACTGCGGTGTGTCGATGACGCGCTCGGGCTTGTGCAGGCCGGCGGCGCGGATCTCGTCGAGGGTGGCGCGCAGGTCGTCGCGCACGGAGTCGAACATCATCAGTCCCTTGTGGAGGTCAGAGGGTCCAGTCGAGGATGACCTTGCCGCCGCGGCCGCTCGCCGCGTCGGCGAACGCCGCCTCGAAGTCGCGGTAGCCGTAGCGGCCGGTGATCACGGGTGCAAGGTCGAGGCCGCCTTCCAGCAGCACGGACATCGCGTACCAGGTCTCGAACATCTCGCGGCCGTAGATGCCCTTGATGGTGATCATCGAGGTGACGATCCGGGCCCAGTCGACCGGGAACTCCTGGGCGGGCAGGCCGAGCATGGCGATACGGCCGCCGTGCGTCATGTTGGCGATCATGTCGCGCATGGCCTCGGGGCGGCCGGACATCTCCAGGCCGATGTCGAAGCCCTCGCGCAGGCCGAGTTCGCGCTGCCCTTCGGCGATGCTCGCCTCCGACACGTTCAGCGCGAGGCTCACGCCGACCTTGCGGGCCAGCGCCAGCCGTTGCTCGCTCACGTCGGTGATCACGACGTTGCGCGCCCCCGCGTGCCGGGCCACGGCCGCCGCCATCAGGCCGATCGGGCCGGCTCCGGTGATCAGCACGTCCTCGCCGACCAGCGGGAACGACAGCGCGGTGTGCACGGCGTTGCCGAACGGGTCGAAGATCGCCGCGACATCGAGGTCCACGGGCACACGGTGCACCCACACATTGGCGGCGGGCAGGGCCACGTACTCGGCGAAGGCGCCGTCCCGTCCGACGCCGAGCCCGACCGTGGCACGGCACAGGTGACGGCGGCCGGCCAGGCAGTTACGGCACTTGCCGCACACCAGATGGCCTTCGCCGCTGACCCGGTCGCCGACGGCGATGTCGGTGACGTCCCGGCCGGTCTCGACGACCTCGCCGACGAACTCGTGCCCGACCACCAGCGGGGTGCGGATCGCCTGCCGCGCCCAGTTGTCCCAGGACCGGATGTGCAGATCGGTGCCGCAGATGCCGGTGCGCAGCACCTTGATCAGTACGTCGCCCGGTCCGACGGCCGGGTCCGGAACGTCCGCGAGCCACAGCCCGGGCTCCGCCTTCTCCTTGACCAGCGCCTTCAACGCTACGGCTCCTGTGCGTGAGTCCCGGCCGCGGGCATGCCGAGGGAGCCCGCGGCCGGGGAGAGGGGTGGAATCGCGTAGCAATCTGCCGCACGGCGGCGCCCTGGTCCATCGAGGATTTCTTAAGCGGCGCCACAGCTTTCCTTCACGCCCTGGGCCCGGCAGCCCCCTGACCGCCTTCGAAGTACGCGATCAGCGCCGGATCGAGTGGTGACACTTCGCGTACGGCGCCTTCCGCGCGCAGCGACTCGGTCGCCCCGCAGCCGGCCGCCACCGCCATCCGCGCGGCCACCGGCGAGGTGTCGGTGCGCCCGCCCTCCCGTACGAACCGCAGGAACTCGTCGACGATCAGCGGATCGGCGCCACCGTGTCCGGCGCCCTTTGCTGCGTCCGACACCGTGTGCGGCGGCCAGTGACCGTCCTCCGTGCACCAGTCGGCGGCCTTCGGTTTCACCGGGGGGCGCGGCGGTGCGGGATGTTGCCGTACACCATGAGGTCGCCGAACGCCTGCACGCGGCGGGTGTATCCGCCCGCGAGCCAGTAGTGCAGGACGTCGATGTCGTGGGCGCCCTTCTGCAGCAACAGGCCGGTGCTGCAGCGGCGTTCGGCGTGCCAGTCGGACCACCGGCATGTGCCGCATGTTGTGCCCGACGTACAGCCTGGTGCCGGTCTCGTGAGCGGTGCGCAGGACGCGGTCGCAGCGCTCCACGGTGATGTCCAGGGGCTTCATCCACCGTGCGCACACCGGGGATGCGGGCCGTGGCCGCGTCCCGGCACGCCGGGTCGGGATCGGCGACGACCGCCGTGCGCGCGCCCTCGCCGGGCCGGTGGGCGGTGCGGGCGAGCGAGCCGCGCAGGCCGAAGCCGAGGGCTCCGAGACGCAGATCGGTCATGTGTCCCTCTTCCGTATGCCCCTGGGCGACAAACCCGCCGAACTCTCCCACTGCATAGGGCATTTGGCGCTACGTGAGGGATTTGCCGCTCACAGCGGCAGCCCGTCCCCCGCCCGCCGCTCCAGCCGTAGCGCGAGGTCCGCCGCCGACGCCTTGATGGTGTCCAGGCCGGCCCTCCCCCATGGCCGCGGCTCCACGTCGACCACGCACACGGTGCCCAGCGCCATCCCCGTGGAGTCTATGAGTGGGGCGCCCAGATAGGAACGGATGCCGAACTCGTCGACGATCGGATTGCCGGCGAACCGCGGATAGTCGCAGACGTCCTCCAGGACCAGCGCCTTGCGTCGTACGACCACATGGGGGCAGAACCCATGGTCGCGCTCCATGTACCGGCCCAGCTCCGGCTTGTCGTCATCGGCCCGCGTCAGGGCCACCCGGTGCCGCACATGCAGGCCGGCGAAAAACTGCCGGTTCTCGTCGATGAAGTTGACCATGGCGTACGGCGCCCCGGTGAGCTCGGCGAGATGGTCCGCGAAGATGTCGAGGGCCGGGTCGCAGTGGTCCCCCAGACCCAGTCGAAGCAGCCGCCGGGCGCGGGCTGGGGCCTCCTTGTCCTCGGGGGTGAGCAGCAGGCGAGCGACCGGATGGGGTGGGCCGTAGCTCATGGGCGGGTTCCGTCCCTGTGGGCGTACGTCATATGCGGCTCCGTGCCTTGTGTGCGGGTGTCACATGTGGGCGCCATGGCTTGGCGCGGGCGCCGGGGTGTGGGCGATGAGGTGTCGTACCAGGGTCAGCAGGGTCTGGACACCGGAGCTGGAGATCCGCGCGTCGCAGCGGACGACGGGGATCTCCGGGTCGAGGTCGATGGCGGCCCGGACCTCCTCCGGGTCGTACCGGTAGGAGCCGTCGAACTCGTTGATCGCGACGATGAAGCCGAGACCCCGCTGCTCGAAGAAGTCGACGGCTGCGAAGCAGTCCTCCAGGCGCCGGGTGTCGGCGAGGATGACCGCGCCGAGCGCGCCCTCCGAGAGTTCGTCCCACATGAACCAGAACCGTTCCTGGCCGGGCGTGCCGAACAGGTACAGGACATGTTCCGGATCGAGGGTGATGCGGCCGAAGTCCATGGCCACCGTCGTCTCGACCTTGTTCTCCACGCCGTCGAGGCTGTCGGTAGCGGCGCTGACCGTGGTGAGCAGTTCCTCCGTGCTGAGCGGCGCGATCTCGCTGACCGCACCCACGAAGGTCGTCTTGCCTACCCCGAAGCCTCCCGCCACCAAGATCTTCAGTGCGGTGGGGAAGGGGTCAGAGCTGTCGTCGTAGTCCATCGAGCACTGCCTCCAGAAGAGCCCGGTCAGTCGGGTTGTGGTGGAACTCGGGGGGCTTGGTGGTGAGCGCCCCGCAGTCGACGAGGTCCGACAGCAGCACCTTGGTGACCGCCGCCGGCAGCTTCAGGTGGGCGGCTGCCTCGGCGACCGAAACGGGGGCGCGGCACAGGTCGAGTGCCAGCTCGTGCTCGGGGCCGAGGTAGCCGAGGGGGGTCGCCCCGGTGGCCATCACCTGCGACATGAGGTCGAGCGCGACGGTGGGCCGGGTACGGCCGTTGCTGACCGTGAAAGGGCGCACCAGCCGCCCGGCCGCGTCGTCGAGCCAGGGCCCGTCGCCGGCAGCGGTCACGTTCAAGGCCTCAGCGCCGAGGGTTCGACGGTGTGCTGGCGGGGTGCCGTGACCAGGTACGGGCGGACGCTCTTGACCAGCATCGCCATCTCGTAGCCGAGCACCGCCGCGTCGGCCTCGCGGCCGGCCAGCACGGCGAGACACGTGCCGGCTCCGGCCGTGGTCACGAACAGCAGGCTCGAGTCGAGTTCGACGACGACCTGGCGCACGTCCCCGCCGTCGCCGAAACGGACGCCGGCGCTGCGGCCGAGGGAGTACAGGCCGGAGGCCAGGGCGGCCATGTGGTCGGCGCTGTCCGGGTCGAGGCCGTGAACCGACTTCACGAGCCCGTCGCAGGAGAGGAGGACCGCGCTGGTCGTGTGCGGTACCCGCTGCACGAGGCCGCTCATGAGCCAGTCGAGATCGGAGACATGAGCGGTCGGCGCTTCGCTCGCCATGGTGGATCGACTCCTTGAGGTACGAAGGTCTGCGGGAGCGCTGGGGGTGGGGGTGGACTCCCAGGCGGACGTCGAGCTGGTCACAGTCGTGGTCATCCGGCTGGTGCGCTCCCGTCGGGCCAGGTGGTGTGGTCGGTGCCGGGCGCGAGCCCGGGGTGTGGCTCGGTTGTGTGGGCCGGGTCCATGGGCGTTGCGCCTATGGGGGGCCGGGCGGTCATGGGGGTCACGTCCATGTGGAGTGCATCCAGGGACGTCGGGCGCAGCGGTGTGGGCTGTGTCCGGTCCGGGTCGCCGTGCGGGGTGGCGGTGTGCGCCGAGTCCATGTGGCCCACGTTCATGCTGCTGCTCACGCTGCTGCTAGCGCTTGTGTGGCCCAGGAGCGTATGACCGGAGGCTGTGTGCGTGGCGGCCACATGGTTCGCACCCATGTGGCCCGGGTCGATGTGTCCCGGATCCATGTGCGCGCCGCCCATATAGCGCGACTCCCTATGTCCGGGCTCGCCTAGCCCCAGCGGTGCGGATCCGCCGTCCATGGGCCTGCCGTCCATATGCCCGGCACCCGTGGGCCCGGCACCCATGTGCGCAGCCTCCACAGACCCGCCGACCACATGTCCGCCGACGACATGTCCGTCACTCACATGTCCGCCACCCACATGTCCGTCACCCACACGCTCGGCATCCCCCCGCACCGATTCCATGTGCTGCTGCGTCTCGGCCAGCCCGATCCCCCGCTGGAAGGCCGCCATCAACCCCGGGTCGTGCCCGGCGAGCGTGTCGGAGTCCTGACGCGGGGCGGGGCCGTCGCGGAGTTGCGGTGCGATGTGCTCCTGGGCGCGGCGCCGGGGAAGCTGGGGCTTGCCCATGGTGCCGCGGACGGTGCTGACGCGTGGGGTCGGCGGAGCGACGGTGTTCTCCTCGACGAGCCGGCGCTCGTCGGACCTGATGCCGGGTACGGCCTCCGCCGGGTTGGCCCGTTCCCCCCGGGCGCCGCGCACGGGCAGCGGTGCCGGCCCGTTGCCGCTGCCTGGCCGAGTGCCAACGGCCGCGCCCTGTCCGTCGGCCTGCGTCTGCTGCCGAAGCGACGCGCCCTGCGAGACCTGCGACGCCTCGCCCACGCCCCGCTGCCCGGCGGCACTCTCCACCCCGGCGGACCCGGAAGGACGGCCAGGACCCTCAGGACCGTCAGGACCGATCAATCCAGCAGATCCAGCGGCCGCCCCGGCAGAGCCGGTCGACCCGGCACCACCACCCGCACCACCAACACCGGCGGGTCCAGCCGACGCGCCCCCCGAAGCATGCCGCCGACGCGGCTGCGGCGCCCCCGCTGCCCGGGGTGGGGCCGGCTGCTGCGGATGGGCCTGCGACGGAGGCTGCGCCGATACGCCCGCGCCCCCCGCACCACCCGCGCCCTGCGGCTCCTGTGCCCGCCCCGCACCCGCGCGCGCTGCCGGTTCCGTCCCCAACAACCCCTGCGGCACGACGAGTACGGCCTGGACACCGCCGTAGATGTTGGTCTGCAGCCGCACATGGATGCCGTGCCGCTTCGCGAGCTGCGAGACGACGAAGAGCCCGATGCGCCCGTCCGCCAGCAGGCTGGCGACGTTGACCTGGTCGGGGTCGGCGAGCAGGGCGTTCATGCGGTTCTGCTCGCCGACGGGCATGCCGAGCCCGCGGTCCTCGACCTCGACGGCGAGCCCCGAGGTGACGAGGTTGGCGCGGAGCAGCACCTGGGTGTGCGGGGCGGAGAACACCGTGGCGTTCTCGACGAGTTCGGCCAGCAGGTGGATGACGTCGGCGACGGCGTGCCCGCGCAGGGTTCCGTCGATCGGCGGCACGAGCTTGACCCGGGAGTACTGCTCGACCTCGGCGATGGCCGAGCGCAGCACCTCGGTCATGGAGACCGGGTTGCTCCACTGCCGGCGGGAGACGGCGCCGCCGAGCACGGCGAGGTTCTCCGCGTGGCGGCGGATGCGGGTGGCGAGGTGGTCGACGTGGAAGAGCCCCTTGAGCAGGTCGGGGTCCTCGATCTCGTTCTCGAGTTCGTCGAGGATGGAGATCTCGCGGTGCACGAGCGACTGCAGACGCCGGGCGAGATTGACGAAGACCTCGAGCTTCTGTTCGCTGCCCGCCTGGCTGGAGAGCTGGGAGGCCTGGACGACGGCGGTGACGGCGCCGTCGTGGGCGCGGGCCAGGTCGGCGGCGAGCAGCTCGAAGTCGTCGGCACCCTCGGAGGGGCCGCCGCGCGGCTTGCGCTTGGGCGGCCCGTCGCCGCGCCGCAGTGTCTCCACGAGGTCCCGCAGATCGGCCTCGCCCCGCGCGCTGCTGCGGCGCAGTGCGCGGATGCGGTCGCTCACGGTTCTGGCTGTGCGGTTGGCGGCCACGGCGGCGATCAGGATGCCCGCCAGGGTCACCGAGACCGCTCCGGCGAGCACGCCCCACAGGGTGAGGCTGGGCCGTACCTCGGCGGAACGCACCACGAAGAGCACGGCCGCGCAGGCGCTGAGGGTCACCGCGACGGGCGGCAGCACGGCCAGCCGCAGGAGTTGGGGCCGTATGTGGGTCTCGGGCAGCGCGGGTGCGGTGCGGGCGGCCGGGCGCCCGTGCCGCCCGCCCTCACGGCGGTCTGCGCGTGCGGCCGGGGCGCGTAGTTGAGACATCGGGGGTCCTCGTACTGGTCCGTCGGTCGGGGCCTGGGGGTGCGCGGTCTGCGCGGCCCGGGGCATGCGCCATCGCGATGTCGGTCGACGGAGCCGACGCATTCGGCTTCGGCTCCCTGTCGCCCGACGGACACCGACAGTAGTCGCCTCCACATCAAGTGCGGTGGGCAGTTGACAAAGTCCCGCAGGTAGCGTCCCGCTCTGGTATGAAGCCTCGTACGACAGACCGATAACCCGCTCCACCGTTCGCCCACAAGGAGCAATCCAACGATCGGACCTGGTCAGAAGTGGTCACGAAGGAAAGCCGAGAAAAGTCGAGGGGCGGGACACTTTCCGTACCCCGCCCCTCGCGGCCATGTCGTTCACCGGCCCGCCACCGCCCCGGCCGGGACGTTTCGGCACCCCCGTGCGCCCGCCCCTCCGATCCCCAGAACGTCACCCGCCGTAACGGCACACAGTGCCGCACGGACGCCTCAACGCACCCCTGTGCGCCCAGCGCGAATCACCACGAGGGGGCACGAGGAAAGATCCCTCGCGCCCCCAATGCGGCCGTCGACCGTCGGCGTCGGCCGCCGGCGTCGGCGTATGCAGATTGTGCAGACGTCGCCCTACACGATCGCCGCGTCCCCCGCCTCAGAAGCGACCGGCGGCCACGTCGGCCACCCCTCGGCGGGCGCCTCGGCGACCTCCCGCCACCACGGCGTCACGGGCGGCACCGAGGCCGGCTCGAAGGGCTCCCCGCAGCGCGGAGCGGCCAGCGTGACCCCGGCCTTGTGAGTGGCCCGCATCATCCACTCGCCCGGCTCCGCCCACGGATGGGGCGCCAGGTTGAAGGTCCCCCAGTGGATCGGCAGCATGACGCCCGCCGTCGGGTCGCCGCCCTGGAGGTCGAGGTGGGCCCGTACACCCTCGTCCGGCGTCATGTGGATGTCGGGCCAGAAGTCCGAGTAGGCGCCGACCTGGATCATCGTGGCATCGAACGGGCCGTGCTCGGCACCGATGTCCGCGAAGCCCTCGAAGTAGCCGGTGTCACCGCTGTGGTAGATCCGGTGCTCGTCCGAGGCGACGGCCCAGGACGCCCAGAGCGTGTGCTGGGTGTTGCGCAGTCCGCGGCCGCAGAAGTGGCGGGCCGGGGTGGCGGTCAGGCCGAGCCCGCCGACCTTGGTCGTCTCGTGCCAGTCCAGCTCGCGCAGCCGGTCGGCGGACACGCCCCAGTGTTCGAGGTGGGCGCCGACGCCGAGCGGCACGGCGAAGATCGTGTCGGTGCCGGCCAGCGCCTTGATGGTGGGCATGTCGAGGTGGTCGTAGTGGTCGTGCGAGATGACGACGACGTCGACCGGCCCGAGCGCGGCGAGCGGCAGCGGCACGGGGTGCAGTCGCTTGGGCCCGGCGAAGGGGAACGGCGAGCAGCGCTCGCCCCACACGGGATCGAAGAGCACGCGGTGGCCGTCGATCTCCGCGAGGATGCTGGAGTGCCCCATCCAGGTCAGGCGCAGTCCGCCGGCGGGCGGCTTGGCCAGATCGGCGTAGGTGGTGGGGTGCACCGGCACGGTGCCCTTCGGGGACCGGCGGGGCCGGGCGTCCTTGTCGAAGAAGATCTTGGCGAACTCCAGCATCGACCCGGAGGGCCGGGTCCGGGCGGCGCCCCCGGGGTTCTGGAAGACCCCGTCCTTGAAGTGCGGCGATCTGCGGATGCGCGCCATGCGCTCACCGCTGGGGTCCACGCCGAAGGCCTCGGGCCGCAGGGCGCGCAGCCCGGAACTCGTCAGACGGAAGCCGGCCACGGTACCTCCAGGTGGAGTCGGTGAGTAATTCCATTATGGTCGGCTCCGCCGACACTCCCGCCGACGCCCCCGAAACCCGCTGGTCCGGCAGGCTCCGGCGCTCTTCCTGCAACACTCCGTCCTTGAGGATTCATCCCTCGCGTTGACATGTCCCCGCCTCCCTTTGATACTGACTCATCGTTCAGTAGCCTCGGCCCGCCGCCCTCGCCCCGCGGACCGGCACCGACCCCGGAGACCCGCCCTCATGACCACACCCCTGCTGTCGCTCACCTGGACCGACGACGTCACCGGCCACCAGGGGTTCCTGGTGATCGACCGGCTCGTGCGGGGCGTCGCCAGCGGCGGGCTGCGGATGCGGCCGGGCTGCACCCTGGACGAGGTCGCCGGGCTCGCCCGCGGCATGAGCATCAAGGAGGCCCTGCACTACGACCCCGAGGCCCGGTACGTCCCGCTGGGCGGCGCCAAGGGCGGCATCGACTGCGATCCCCGGGATCCTCAGGCGTACGGCCTGCTGGTGCGCTACCTGCGGACCATGCGGCCGTACATCGAGAGCCTGTGGACCACGGGCGAGGATCTCGGTCTCACCCAGGACGTGGTCGATCGCGCGGCGGCCGAGGCGGGGCTCGTCTCGACCGTCCAGGCCGTGTATCCGCTGCTCGACGACGAGGCGGGCGGCCGGCGGCGGCTCGCGGAGGCGTTCGCGCTGGAGGTCGACGGCATCGGCCTCGACGAGCTGGTCGGCGGCTGCGGGGTCGCGGAGTCGGTGCTGACCACCCTGGACCGGGCCGGTGTGCCGTACTGGAGGACGCGCGTGGCGGTGCAGGGCCTGGGGACGATGGGCGGGGCCACGGCGCGCTTCCTCACGCGCGCGGGGCTCACCGTCGTCGCCGTCGCCGACATCAAGGGCACGATCGCCAACCCGGCCGGACTCGACGTCGAGGCGCTGCTGGCGGCGCGGGACGCCTATGGCACCGTCGACCGCGCGGCGCTGCGCCCCGGGGACCGCGAACTGCCGGGCGACGCCTGGCTGTCGGCCGAGGCGGAGGTGCTGGTTCCGGCGGCGGTGTCCTACGTGATCGACGGCGCGAACCAGGGGCGCGTCACCGCCCGCTGGATCGCCGAGGCGGCCAACATGCCCGTACGGCCCGACGCGGAGGAGCTGCTGGCCGCGCGCGGCGTCACCGTGCTGCCTGACGTGGTGGTCAATTCGGCCACGAACGCCTGGTGGTGGTGGACGCTGTTCGGGGACGTCGTCCCGGACGCTGACGAGGCGTTCGCCCACACGCGACGTTCGATGCGCGCCCTGACCGACCTCATGCTCGCCCGCGCGGAGGCCGACGGGACGGCACCGCGAACGGCCGCGCACGCCATCGCGGCGGACCGGCTGCCGGTGATCACCGAGCGGTTCGGCCGGTACAGGTGACCGTGGCCGCGCATGGGCGGTGTGTCCGGCCGCCCGCAACTCGTCTGCCGCCGCGGTTGCCTTTGCGGCATCCACGTCAGCCACTACCGCTCCCGCCCCGGCGGCTGCGGGGCTCCGCTCGACCGTGGCCCGGGGACGGCTCGTGGTGAGGCTTTAGGGTGTCGACGTGGCACGAGTGCGGTTGAGCGTGGCGGAGCGGCGCGAGGAGTTGCTGCGGGCCGCCGTCGAGCAGATAGAGGCGCGGGGCGTCGCGGCGGTCAGGATCGCCGACGTGGCCTCGGCGCTCGGTGTGAGCAACGCGCTGGTGCTGTATCACTTCGCCACCAAGGAGAAGCTGGTCGCGGCCGCGTTCGCCCATGCGGCCGAAGGTGATCTGGCCCATCTGCGGGGGCTCCTGGGCCGCCGTACGACGGCGCTGCGACGGCTGCGGGCGGCCGTGCGCTGGTATGCGCCGACCGGGCAGGCCAAGGGCTGGCGGCTGTGGATCGAGGGCTGGGCGGCGGCGCTGCGCGAGCCCGCGCTGCAGGAGGTCACGCGGGATCTCGACCGGCAGTGGAAGAGGGCCATCACCGACGTCATCGCCGAGGGCGTGGCCGCAAAGGAGTTCCGCTGCCCCGACCCCACCGGCGCGGCCCTGCGTCTCACGGCGCTGCTCGACGGGCTGGCCGTACAGCTCACGTCGTACTCGGGCGCGGTCTCGCGCGCGCGTGCCCAGGAGTGGGTGGACGAGGCGCTGGCCCGGGAACTGGGGCTGGAGTGGGAGGCGTTGACGGCGCCGACGCGGTGACGCCGACGGGCAGGCGCGCCGGGTCCCTACCGAGGGCATGAGACAGGGCCGTACCGGTCGTGTGTCGGTACGGCCCTGACCTGTCGGTGCCTCGGGTGCCGCTCTCAGGCCACCGAGCGGATCCGCATCTTGATGTCGTCCGGGGACAACGCGCCCTTGGCCGTCACATGGTCCCCCGACGACTCGCCGCGCAGCCGCCGGCCGATCCATGGCACCAGGTACTCGCGCGCCCAGTGCACGTCGTCGCGGCGGACCTCGAGGGTGCCGCGGGGAGGGAGCGGCGGCCAGGGCTGGTCGGGGTCGGCCGGGACCTCGAGGCCGAGGACCTGGCCCGCGCGAAGCGCCACGCGCGTGTGCCCGTCGGCAGACAGGTGGAGCCGGTCGTCGTCCCAGGCCCGGCGGTCCTGAATGGTCTTCAGGGACCACAGGTCGAGCACCGGGCAGCCGTACCGGTCGGCGATGGCCCGCACATGGCCGTTGTACGTGGCGATCTTGCCGCGCAGATGCTTCAGCACGGGCACGCCACGGGTGTCGAAGCCGGTCGTCACCATGACGGTGCCGACGGCCGAGGTGAGCCGGACGACCGCCCGCTCGAAGCGCTCGGCCACCTCGTCGGGGTCGGTGCCGGGCCGGATGATGTCGTTGCCGCCCGCGCAGAACGAGACCAGGTCCGGGGCCAGTTCCACGGCTTGCGGAAGCTGGTCCTCGACGATCTGGTCGAGAAGTTTGCCGCGTACGGCGAGGTTGGTGTAGTCGAAGTCGCCCTCGGGCCGCCGGTCCGCGAGGAGAACCGCGAAACGGTCGGCCCAGCCGACGAACGCCCCGTCGGGGCCGGGGTCGCCGACGCCCTCGGTGAAGCTGTCCCCCACCGCAACGTACGACCCGATCACTGATCTGCTGTCATTCTTCGAATCGCCTGCCACGTCGGGACATGATTCACCTTCGAATGTGACCTACGCGACCGTAAGGAAGGGTTGACGGGCGGTGAGATAAGCCACTCCTAAAGTGTTGGCCAAACCTGGAATAAGCCTCTGATCAGGGCTGTTGCGGGATCGGTCGCCACACTCGGAAGGCGCTGATCCGGAAGTGGCTCCACACGGTCCGGAAGGCGAAGTGCCCGCCGGTGTAGGGCTCGTGGTCGGTGTAGTCGAAGACGAGCCGCCCGTTGTTCCACCACTGGACGGTGGATCCGTCGGAGACGACGCTGACCCGGTTCGGCCGGTTGGGCACCAGCAGCGGCTCCGTGTAGTCGTGGACCAGCGGACGGACCCCGGCCTCGCCGACGTAGCGGCGCAGGCGTGTCGTGGTGTTGTAGTTGGCGCCGTAGCCCGAGTAGTACGTCTTGAGGTGGTCGTACTCCGCCAGCGCGCCGCTCCGTTGAGTGGCGAAGAGGTCGTCGGGGGACCGGACGTCGAGGGCGTTCCAGAAGTTGTTGAGGTCGGAGACGCGGTCGTTGGGGCCACCCGCGGAGACGGCGGTGGCCGTGTACTGGAGGACGTACGGCCCTTCGAGCCGCTGCCTGAACCACACCGTCGCACCGCTCGGTACGTCGATCTCCAGCACACCGCGCGACGCGGTGACGGTGCCGCCGTCCTGGAGCTCGGTCGCCCACTGGCCGAGGCCGTGGCGGAAGTCGTCGTAGGCGATGAGCCGACGGCGGGGAGCGGCGCTCGCCGCGCCCGCCGGGACGAGTGCCCCCAGTGCGGCTGCGGCGGCCAGGGTTCCGAACGCTCTGCGCGTGGTCGTCACGGCTAGGGCCCCTTCGCTGGTCATGGACCGTCGAGGACAGGGAGAGAAAGCGCTTGCACCACCGAACGGAGATCACCCTCTCCCGAATTCCCCGCGCTGTCGACACCCCTCGACGCGCCGAAGGCCGGACCCGGGGATCGAGGTCCGGCCTTCGGCCGTGTGTCAGGCGGGCGGTTGTCGCGCGGGGCGACCGTCAGCCGATGCCGACGCCCTTGGAGCGGAGGTAGGCGACCGGGTCCACGTCCGAGCCGTAGTCCGGCGAGGTGCGGATCTCGAAGTGCAGGTGCGGTCCGGTCGAGTTGCCGGTCGAGCCGGAGAGGCCGATCTGCTGGCCCGCGGTCACGGTCTGGCCGGCCGAGACGGAGAGCGAGGACAGGTGGGCGTACTGCGCGTAGTAGCCGTCCTCGAGCCGGATGACGACCTGGTTGCCGTACGCGCCGCCCCAGCCGGCCGAGACGACGGTGCCCGCGCCGACCGCCTTGAGCGAGGTGCCGGTCGCGGCGGCGAAGTCGACGCCGGTGTGGTAGCCGCTGGACCACATGCTGCCCGCCACCTTGTATCCGGTGCCGAGGGAGGCGCCGGCCAGGGGTGCAGAGAAGCCCTTGACGGTGCCGGTCTCGGCGGCCGTGGTCGTCTTCGCGGCGGACTTCGAGGCGTTCGAGTCCTTCGAGGAGGACTTCTTGGACGGGGCGGGGGACGAGGACTTGGGGGTGCTCGTCGCGGCCTTCTTGCCGCTCTTGCCGCCGATCGTGAGCTTGAGGCCGGGGTGGATCAGCGACGGGTCGTCGCCGACGGCCGCCCGGTTGTCGGCGTAGAGCCGCTTCCAGCCACCGCTGACGTTCTGGTCGTCGGCGATCTTCGCGAGGTAATCGCCGGGCTTCACGGAATAGGTCCGCACGCCGTTCTTCTTCTCGGCGGCCTTCTTCTCAACGGCCTTCTGGCCGGCGACCGGAAGGGACTGGACGGCCTTTTCCGAAACGGGCTGCGAGGGAGCGGCGTGGGCGCCGGTGGCCCCCATGAGCGGAAGAGCGAGAGCGGCGCCACCGGTTCCGGCGACGGCGATGGAGCGAGTGAAGCGCAGGGACTTCGGGCGGCGGTGCTTACCCTTCGCGGGCATGGCGAATTCCTCTCCGGCGCCTGCGAGGTGAGCTGTCGGGTGCGGGCTGGAGATGCCCGGCCGCGCCTGGGCGCGACTTGACCCCAAGCCGTTCCGGAGACCGGAACAGGCGGTTGTACCTGTGGGTCCCCCGCTCCTGCCGTGCACGGGTGAGTCAGCGCGGGATCCGGGCGGCGGCAGGATTAGGCGTCCGTCCGGATTGGTGGCGAACGTAAGCGAGGAAGACGCACGGGAACAAGCGAGAGGTTCCAGCCGAATGCGTTCCTGTTGATCCCTTGTGGGAATTACTGGTCACTGTCCGTAAATTATCGGGGCGTCGCCCGTCGCAAAGTCCCTTGAAAAGCACGCGAATTACGTGAACATGACGGGCGACGCACGGTTACGAATATGACGCTCCTCACGTGACACTGCTCCACCTTCCTTTAATACGGAGCGAGTTGGAATGAAGGCACCAATTCGGACAGAAACCCTAGATGCGACGGAGGCGAATAACTGCCGCATCAAGGTCGCCATGCAGGCCGGTACGCAGCCCGTGATGCACCAGTACGGCCCCTCGGTGAATTTCGCCCGTTTCAAGGCATTTGTACGACGCTGTCGGGTCGAGGCCGCGCAGCCGCAGGGCCGGCAGGGGCTCGCCGAAACTCTGGGCCTGGAGCCAGGCCAGGACGACCGTCTCGCCCCCGAGCACGTACTGCACCGCGCTCAGCCCGCCCCGCGGCGGCCGCAGCCGGTAGAGGTCGCCGCGCTGCACGAGCGGGCGGATCTCCTTGTACAGCCCCACCCAACCCCGGGCCTCGGCGAGCTCCTCCTCCGTCCATCGCGAGAGGTCGCCGCCGACCCCGAGGACCCCGGCCATGGCGCTGACGAAGCGGAAGCGCAGCGAGCTGGCGCGGTGGTTGAGCATGGCGTTCGGGCTGTCGGTGACCCAGGCGGCCATGGCGCGGGCCGGGTGGATCTGGCTGAAGCCGTGCTGGATGGCGAGCCGGTCGAGGGGGTCGGTGTTGTCCGAGGTCCACACCTGGTCCGTGCGGCTCAGCACGCCGAGGTCGATCCGTCCGCCGCCGCCCGAGCAGGACTCGAAGGCGACCCCGGGGTGTGCGGCGCGCAGCCGGTCCAGAAGGCCGTACAGGGCCCGCACGTGGTCGACCCAGAGGCGCTGCGGATACGGCTCACCGGGCCAGCCGGCGTCGGTGAAGCAGCGGTTGAAGTCCCACTTCACATAGTCGATCGGGGCGCTGGTGAGCAGCCCGTCGAGCTGTTCCCAGAGGTACTCCTGGACGTCTTCGCGCGCGAGGTTCAGCACGAGCTGATTGCGGAATTCCGTCCGCTTTCGTCCCGTTTGACGCTGAACCCACTCTGGATGGGCGCGATACAACTCACTGTCCGGATTGACCATTTCCGGTTCGACCCAGATGCCGAACTGCATGCCGAGGGCGTGCACGTACTCGGCGAGCGGCTTGAGGCCGGACGGGAAGCGGTCGGGGTTGGGTGTCCAGTCGCCGAGCCCGGCGCGGTCGCTGGTGCGCGTCCCGAACCAGCCGTCGTCGACCACGAACAGCTCGACGCCGATGGCCGCGGCGCGCCGCGCGAGGAGGCTCTGCTGCTCCTCGGAGATGTCGAACTCCGTCGCCTCCCAGGAGTTGAACAGCACCGGCCGGTCCCGGTCGGCGTCGGGGATCACATGCGCGCGCTGGTACGCGTGCCACGCGCGGCTCGCCCCGCCGAAGCCGCCGTCGCTCCACAGACCGGCGAAGACCGGGGTCGTGAAGGACTCCCCCGCATCGAGGCGCAGCAGGCCCGAGTCGTCGTGTCCGGCCCCGCCGGTGATCTGCACACGCGCGTCCGGCAGTTGGGCCACGGCGATGCGCCAGGACCCGGACCAGCCGAGGGCGCAGCCGTAGACCTCGCCGCGCTCCTCGGTGGCGTCCGTGTCGAGCGCGACCCAGGGAAGGTGCTGATGGCCGGTGTGGCCGCGGCGGCTGCCGATGACCTTCTCACCGTAGGTGAGCGGGGCCTGCGCCAGCCGGGACTCCGCGCCCCAGCGGCCGTGCAACTGCGACAGCCGCCACCCCTCCCGGTCGGGCAGCGTCCAGGTGGCCGAGTCGGCGCGCAGCAGCTCCAGGGCGCGTCCCTGGTTGTGCACAGTCACCCAGCGCTCGATCACGTCCCCGCGCATCCGATAGTGCAGGGTGACGTTCAGCCCGTCGTCACAAAAGCGCAACCGCAGTTCGTCACCCTCGGTCTCGTACCGCTCGAAACCCCACTCGGTGCCGCGCCGCTCCTCGGTGCGCACGGACAGGGCGGGCCGTACGAAGCGGGGGCCGCCCTCGACCGGGTACTCCTCGCGTCCGTCGAGCGGGGACTCGAAGGGCCGGTACTCCGGCAGCGGGCGTACGGCGAGGGCCTCGGCGTCGGCGAGCGCGATCCGGGGTCCCCAGTGGAGGTGCAGCAGCTCGTCGGCGTCGGTGAGATGGACGGCGTAGCTGCTGGTCGGCCCGGTCAGGAGCCAGGTACGGCCGTTGTCGGAGATCTCCAGCATCAAGCCCTCACAGAGACGAACAGGTGCGATCAAGTACCAACATCATCAAGGGCCAGACGCCTCCGAGGCAACGCCTGTGGACAACTCATTGGCCCTGGAAGCCATGTCGTATGGTCGAGAGCGCACCCCGTCGGCCGCACCGCCGAGCCGCGCCGCCGGGGCCGACCGGGAGGAGCCCCCGTGACGCAGCAGATCCCGTCGACCGAGCCCGAACTGGCCGGGGTTCGCAACTTCCGCGATGTGGGCGGACTTCCCACAGTGGACGGACGACGGGTGCGGCGCGGAGTGCTGTTCCGCAGCGGCCACCTCGCCCACGCGACGGAGGAGGACGCGTCCTTCCTCGGTTCCCTGGGCCTGCACACGATCTTCGACTTCCGCAACGCGGCCGACCAGAAGCTCGAGGGGCCGGACGTCGAGCTGCCGGGCGTGCGCAATGTGAACCTGCCGCTGTCCGACCCGGCGGACGGCGCGGAGTTCTGGAAGATGGTCCGCGACGGCGACCTGGACCAACTGCGCGAGATACTGGCCGACGGCAAGGGCGCGGACCGGATGGTCGTCTCCTACCGCTCGATCATCAAGGAGCGCACCTCCGAGCACTCCCAGGTGCTGCACTCGCTCGCTCAGGACAGCGTCCCGGCCCTGATGCACTGCGCGGCCGGCAAGGACCGCGCGGGCCTGTCCATCGCCGTGACGCTGCTCGCCCTCGGCGTGGAGCGCGAGGCGATCGTCACCGACTACCTGGAGTCCAACGCCAAGCACCGCCGCTACAAGGTGCGCCGCAGCAGCAGCGACGCCTCCGCCTACTCGCCCGAGGTCATGGAGCTGCTCAGCCCGCTGTTCGACGCGCGCGCCGAGTATCTGACGGCGGCCTTCGAGACGATCGAGGAGACCTGGGGCGGCGTCGACACCTACCTGGAGCAGGGCCTGCGGGTGAGTGCGCAGACCCGGGAGCTGCTGCGGGAGCGGCTGCTCGACTGACGTCCGCCAGCCGCTGTGCACCTTGCCTACTTCGCGCCCGCCTCGAACAGGAAGTAGATGAAGGCCGCGAAGAGGTGCCCCACCGCGATGTAGATGATGAGCCGCACCCACAGAGCGCGCGGGAACTTCTCCTCGATGTTGCTCATGGCGTCTCTCCAGGGGTGGGGCCCAGGCACAGGGTGGCCGTGGGGCTCTGCAACAGCGTGTGGACGAACAACAGCTCCACCCCGCCGTCGTCCTGGGCGGCGATGCGGTGCGGGGTGAGCGAGTCGAAGTGCGCGCTGTCGCCGGGCGCGAGCCGGTGCGCGGCGTCCCCGAGGCGCAGCCGGAGCCGCCCCTTGAGGACGTAGAGCCACTCCTCGCCGGGATGCACCCGCACGATGTCGCCCTGCGAGCCGTACGGCACATGGACGCGCAGCGCCTGCATCCCGCGGCCCGGCGCCCCCGCCTGCCAGTACGTCCAGCCGCCGGCCGCGGTCGGCTCCATGTCGCCGCCGCGCACGACGGCGTCCCGGTCGGCGACCCTCTCGCCGAGCAGCTCGGAGACCGTCGTACCGTAGATACGCGCCAGCGCGAGCAGCATCGGCAGCGAGGGCTGGCGCTGCCCGGTCTCCAGTCGGGAGAGGTGGGCGGGCGACAGCCCGGCGGCGCGGGCGGCGGCCTCCAGGGTGAGGGCGGCCCGGCGGCGCAGGGCCCGGAGCTGGGGCGCGACGACGGGCAGGGCCTCGGCGGGCACCGCGGAATCGCCGGCGGGCTCGTTCTCGGGCTCATTTGCGGGAGAGCTCATGCTCTCCATTCAGCCGGAGGCTTGCCTCTGCGGCAAATTTCTTGCCTTAGAGGCAAAGCCCCAGGTCAATCCCCAATCCGGTCCCGCCTTATCGGTTGGCGACCGCCTGCTTGATCAGCGTCTTGCCGAAGTCCCACATCAGCCCGCCGCCGCTGTGCGCGTCATCCATCACTTCGGTGAAGGCGTCGACGAACCGGTCCACCTCCCGCTCGCCGATGATCAGCGGCGGGATCAGCTTGATCACCTCGAGGTGGTCGCCGGAGACCTGGGTGAGGATCCGGTGCCGCCGCAGCAGCGGTACGACGACCATCTGCGCGAACAGGCCCTTGCGCGCGGCCTGGAGCATGGCCCAGCGGCTGCGCAGCTTCAGCGAGTCGGGGCGGCCGAACTCGATGCCGATCATCAGGCCCCGGCCGCGGACGTCGGCAAGGAGCTCGTACTTGTCAATGAGCGCCGCCAGCCGGGACCTGAGCTGCTCCCCGGTCGCCCGCGCGTTCGCGACGATCTGCTCATTCTCCAGCACGGACAGGACCGCGAGCCCGGCCGCCATGGCCTGCGCGTTGGAACCGAAGCTCGCCGAGTGGACGAGCACACGGTCCATGGACGAGTAGACCTTCTTGAAGATCCAGTCCCTGCCGAGGGTGGCGCCCACCGGCACATAGCCCCCGGAGAGCGCCTTGGCCACGCACACCAGGTCCGGCTCGACACCGTCCTCGTGCTGGTAGGCGTAGAAGTCGCCGGTCCGGCCCAGCCCCGTCTGCACCTCGTCGGCGATGAGCAGCGCCTTGTGCTTGTGCAGCAGCTCCTGGGCGGCCCGCAGATAGCCGGGCGGGGCCGCGTGCACGCCCTTGCCCTGGATCGGCTCGACGATCAGGGCGGCCACGTCACCCTTCTTCAACTCGCGTGCCAGGGCGTCGAGATCGCCGAGCGGTACGGCCGTGTCGGGCAGCAGCGGGGCGAAGCCGTCGCGGAAGCCGGACTCGCCGTTGACCGACAGGGAGCCGGTGGTCAGCCCGTGAAAGGCGTGGTCGCAGTACAGCACCCGCGGCTTCCCGGTGACGAACCGCGCGAACTTCAGCGCGGTCTCCGCCGCCTCCGTCCCGCTGTTGCCGAAGAACACCCGGTCCAGATGCGGGCTGTGCGCGAGCAGCCGCTCCGCGAGCAGCCCGGGCAGCGGCTGGCAGTCGAAGCGGGTGAGGTCGGCGAGGCCGGCGTCCAGGACGTCGTGCAGCGCCGTGCGGACGACGGGGTGGTGGCGCCCCAGGCCCATCACCCCGAACCCGGCGAGCATGTCCAGGTAGTCGTCGCCGTCCGCGTCCCAGAAGTACGCGCCCTCGGCACGCTCGTAGACCTTGTCGAAGCCGATGGTGTGCAGCATGCGCGGGAGCTGGTGGTTGAGGTGCCTGCTGTGCAGCTCGTAGCGCTCGGCTCCGCGCTCGGCGAGGAGGTGGCCGAGGTCGAACTCCGTGGTCATTCGGCTTTCTCCTCGACTGGCACGACGGCGGCCTGCTGCTCAGGGTCGGGCAGGCCCTCCTCCGCCTCTTTGAGGGCGAGGCTCGCGCTGATCCGTCCGGCGACCTCCACGGGTGTGAGCCCGATGTCGGCCAGCACCTCGCCCCGCTTGGCGTGTCCGAGGAACTGCTCCGGGATGCCGAACCGCCGTACGGGCACGTCGACATCGGCGTCGCCGAGCGCCAGCGCGACGGCGGCGCCCACTCCGGACGCGCGGCTGTTGTCCTCCACGACGGCCACCAGCCGGTGCTGTGCGGCGAGCGGCGCGAGCGCGGGGTCGACCGGCTTGATCCACCGCGGATCGACGACCGTGCAGTCGATGCCGCGGGCCCGCAGCAGTTCGGCGGCCTGCAGGCACACGGGAGCCATCACGCCGACGGCGACGAGCAGGACCTCCGGCTCACCGGTGTCGCGGTGCAGCACGTCGAGACCGCCCACCCGGTCGACCGCCGGGATCGTCGGCCCCACCGACTCCTTCGGGAACCGTACGAGGGTCGGCGCGTCGTCGCAGGCCACGGCCTCGCGCAACTGCGCCCGCAACTGGTCGGCGTCGCGGGGCGCGGCGATCCTGAGGCCGGGGACGACTTGGAGGATCGACATGTCCCACATTCCGTTGTGGGAGGGCCCGTCGGCGCCCGTGACGCCGGCGCGGTCCAGGACGAACGTCACCCCGCAGCGGTGCAGCGCGACGTCCATCAGCAGCTGGTCGAAGGCTCGGTTCAGGAACGTGGCGTAGATGGCGACGACCGGATGCAGCCCGCCCGTGGCGAGCCCCGCCGCCGACACGGCCGCGTGCTGCTCGGCGATCCCGACGTCCCACACCCGGTCCGGGAACCGCTCCGCGAACTTGCCGAGGCCGACGGGGTGCAGCATGGCCGCCGTGATCGCCACGACGTCCTCCCGCTCCTCGCCGATCCGCACGATCTCGTCCCCGAACACCGACGTC
This sequence comes from Streptomyces sp. UG1, assembly GCF_049974585.1. NCBI lineage: Bacteria > Bacillati > Actinomycetota > Actinomycetes > Kitasatosporales > Streptomycetaceae > Streptomyces > Streptomyces sp. UG1. The sequence goes on from NZ_JBNGGG010000007.1 coordinate 27,288, forward strand.
CAGGACGGCCCGCCCGACGGCGCGAGCGGCTCGCAGGTCAGCGGGTCCATCACGCCGACGGTGTGGAAGTGGTCCTCCTCGTGGGCGAGGGCGGGTTCGTAGCCGCGCCCCTTCTCCGTGAGGCAGTGGATCAGCACCGGCCCGTGGAAGCGCTTGGCCCGCCGCAGCGCGGACTCGACGGCCCCGATGTCATGGCCGTCGATCGGGCCGACGTACTTCAGGCCCAGGTCCTCGAACATGCCCTGCGGCGCGAAGGCGTCCTTGAACCCCTTCTTCGCGCCGTGCAGGGACTCGTAGATCGTGCTGCCCACCAGCGGGGTCCGCAGCAGTACGTCCTTGCCCCAGGCCAGGACCTTCTCGTAGCTGTCGGTGGTGCGCAGGGTCGCGAGATGGTTCGCCAGACCGCCGATGGTCGGCGCGTACGACCGCTCGTTGTCGTTGACGACGATGATCAGCGGCCGGTCCTTGGCCGCCGCGATGTTGTTCAGCGCCTCCCAGGCCATCCCGCCGGTCAGCGCCCCGTCGCCGATCACCGCGACGACATGCCCCTTCTCCCCCTGCACCTGACGGGCCTTGGCGAGCCCGTCCGCCCAGCCGAGCGCGGTGGAGGCGTGGCTGTTCTCGACGATGTCGTGCTCGGACTCCTCGCGCGAGGGGTAGCCGGACAGGCCGCCCTTGCCGCGCAGCTTGGAGAAGTCCTGACGTCCCGTCAGCAGCTTGTGTACGTAGCTCTGGTGACCGGTGTCCCAGACGATGCGGTCGACCGGCGACTCGAAGACCCGGTGGAGCGCGATGGAGAGTTCCACCACCCCCAGGTTGGGCCCGAGATGTCCGCCGGTCCTGGCGACCGCGTGCACCAGGAACTCCCTGATCTCGTCGGACAGTTCACCGAGTTCCGCCTCGGACAGCGCCTTCAGGTCGCGTGGTCCCCGGATGCTCTCCAGAATCGTCACGCTCGGGCCCCCTCTCGGTCCGTGCCTTGCTTCACTTCACAGTCACTGCCGGTTTCCCCGTGACGGTGGGGGCGCCCGATGCGGCCCCGTCCTGTTCCATCTGCTCGGCGATCTTCATCGCCTCGTCGATCAGGGTCTCGACGATCTTGGACTCGGGGACGGTCTTGATGACCTCGCCCTTCACGAAGATCTGACCCTTGCCGTTGCCGGAGGCGACCCCCAGATCCGCCTCTCGCGCCTCCCCGGGACCGTTGACCACACAGCCCATCACGGCCACCCGCAACGGCACTTCCATGCCCTCCAAGCCGGCCGTGACCTCGTCGGCCAGCTTGTAGACGTCGACCTGCGCCCGCCCGCACGACGGGCAGGAGACGATCTCGAGCCGCCGCTGCCTGAGGTTCAGCGATTCAAGGATCTGGATGCCGACCTTGACCTCCTCGGCGGGCGGGGCGCTCAGCGACACCCGGATGGTGTCGCCGATGCCCTGGGACAGCAGCGCGCCGAAGGCGACGGCCGACTTGATCGTGCCCTGGAACGCCGGACCCGCCTCCGTCACACCGAGGTGGAGGGGATAGTCGCACTGGGCCGCGAGCTGCTTGTACGCCTCAATCATCACGACCGGGTCGTTGTGCTTCACCGAGATCTTGATGTCCCGGAAGTCGTGCTCCTCGAAGAGCGACGCCTCCCACAGCGCCGACTCGACCAGGGCCTCCGGCGTCGCCTTGCCGTACTTCCGCAGCAGCCGCTTGTCCAGCGACCCGGCATTGACCCCGATCCGGATCGGCGTGCCGTGGTCCTTGGCGGCCCGCGCGATCTCCTTGACCTTGTCGTCGAACTGCTTGATGTTCCCGGGATTCACCCGTACGGCCGCACAGCCGGCCTCGATCGCCGCGAACACGTACTTCGGCTGGAAGTGGATGTCCGCGATCACCGGGATCTGGGACTTGCGGGCGATCGTCGCGAGCGCGTCGGCGTCGTCCTGTGTCGGACAGGCCACCCGCACGATCTGGCAGCCGGAGGCCGTCAGCTCGGCGATCTGCTGCAGCGTCGCGCCGATGTCGGACGTACGGGTCGTCGTCATCGACTGCACCGACACCGGGGCACCGCCCCCGACCGCCACCGGGCCGACGCGGATCTGCCGCGACACGCGCCGCTCGGCGATCGGCCGGACCGGTACCTCGGGGACGCCCAAGGGGATGGCGGTCATGACGTCACTCCCGGTTTCCGGAGACCGTCTCGCGCATGGCGCGCAGCGACTCCTTGAGCGAGCTCATGGTGGCGAGGACGGCGGTGGGCTCGTAGCCGCAGTGCGCCATGCAGTTGGCGCAGCGCGGGTCCTTGCCGCGGCCGTACTTGTCCCAGTCGGTGTCCTCGATCAGCTCGCGGTACGTGGGAACGTATCCGTCGCTCATCAGGTAGCAGGGGCGCTGCCAGCCGAAGAGGGAGTAGTTGGGGATCGCCCAGGCGGTGCACGGGAAGTCGACCTTGCCCTCGAGGAAGTCGAGGAACAGCGGGGAGTGGTTGAGCCGCCAGCGGCGCCGGTTGCCGCCCGCGAAGGCCTTCTTGAACAGCTCGCGGGTCTGCTCGACGCCCAGGAAGTGCTCCTGGTCGGGGGCCTTCTCGTAGGCATATGCGGGCGAGATCATCATCTCGTCGACCTTCAGGTCGTCGTTGAGGTAGTTGAGCACCTCGATGATGGTCTGCGGGGTGTCGGTGTTGAAGAAGGTCGAGTTGGTGGTGACCCGGAAGCCGCGCCGCTTGGCCTCCTTGATCGCCTCCACCGCCTCGTCGAACACGCCCTCCTTCGCCACGGACTCGTCGTGGCGCTCGCGCAGGCCGTCGATGTGCACGGCGAAGGCGAAATAGGGCGAGGGCTTGAACTTGTCCATCTTCTTGCGCAGCAGCATGGCGTTGGTGCACAGGAAGACGTACTTCCGCTTGGCCACGAGCTGCCGCACGATCTCGTCGATCTGCGGGTGCATCAGGGGCTCACCACCGGCGATGGACACCATTGGCGCGCCGGATTCGAGCACCGCCCCCACGGCCTGGGCGACGGGCATCCGCTGCTTCAGTACGCCGGCCGGGTGCTGGATCTTGCCGCAGCCCTCACATTTGAGGTTGCAGGCGAACAGCGGTTCCAGCTCGACGATGAGCGGAAACTTGTCACGCCTGCGGAGCTTTTGTTCTGCCAAATACGTAGCGACCTTGATGGACTGACGCAGTGGCATGGCCATCTGGCTCACCTCCTGGGGAGCAGCAAAGAACGGTGCCATTCGTAGAATGCGGGCAGAACGGCACGAAGGACGCGGAAAGCCGATATTCCACCGCGCAACGTGCCGATCCGGACGAGTTCATGTTCTGGAGCGTCCACGACCACCCGGACGGCCGCAACCGGGCGCTCGCCCGTGCGTACGGCGCTCAGAAGCGTGACCGCCGATTCCATGTCGACCGCGATTGCGCCGGTCCCGAGCAGATCGGACCGTTCCTGACCTCGGACGACATGATCGGAGCCGGTGAGCGGTCCGGTGTGGACGGTGCGGCCGGGGATGGTCCGTGCGAGTTCTTTGACGAGTAGGTCGGTTGCCACGCACGGAACGGTTCCCGCCGGATCCCGGGTCTCCTCGGCGACGACCAGATCGCCGGGGTGCATCCCGGGGGCGAGCCCCGCGCAGAAGCCGGTGGCGAGTACGGCCGCCCTGCTGAGGGCGGGGTCCGCCAGGACACGGGTGACGGAGCGTTCGGCCGCACGGGGCCCCATGCCGGTACGGAGCACGGTGACCGGCCCGCCCGCCCCGCCGCGCTCGCCGGCGCGCAGGGCGAGCTGCTCGATGCCGAGCGCGCAGGCGATCAGCAGCGGGGCCGGGGCGGGCTGTGGGCTCATCAGCTCCCCTTGGCCTCGACGAGTGACGGCTCGGGCTTCTTGGCGAAGGGCTCCCCGTGCACATACCGGCCGAGCGCGGTGAGCGGGAAGACCTGCCGGTAGAGGTGGTAGTTGATGGAGAAGTCCCAGGGGAAGCCGGTGCCGGTGAAGTACGGCTCGTCCCAGGAGCCGTCCTCGCGCTGGGTGGCCGCGAGCCACTCGACGCCGCGCTCGACGGCCTTGGAGTCCTTCTCGCCCGCCGCGAGCAGCGCCATCAGGGCCCACGCGGTCTGCGAGGCGGTCGAGGCGCCCTTGCCGCTCCACTCCTCGACGTACTTGTAGGAGCGCAGGTCCTCGCCCCAGCCGCCGTCGTCGTTCTGGACCGACTCCAGCCAGGTGACGGCGCGGCGGATCGCCGGGTGCGAGCCCGGGATGCCGGCGGCCACGAGGGCGGGTACGACGGATCCGGTGCCGTAGACGTAGTTCACGCCCCAGCGCCCGAACCACGAGCCGTCCGGCTCCTGCTCGGCGAGCAGCCAGCGGATGCCGCGCCGGGTGCGCGGGTCGTGGGCGAGGCCCTCGACCGCGAGCATCTCGACGACGTGCGCGGTGACGTCCGCCGACGGCGGGTCGATGACCTCGCCGAAGTCGCAGAACGGCAGCCGGTTGGGGAACGGGCTGGTGTTGTCGACGTCGAAGGCGCCCCACGCCCCGTTCCTCGACTGCATCCCGAGGTTCCAGCGCACCCCGCGCCCGATCGCCCGCTCCGCCCGCTGCGGGTCGTGGTGCTTGACGCGGCGCAGCGCGAGGATCACCTCGGCGGTGTCGTCGATGTCGGGGTAGTTGTCGTTGTGGAACTCGAACGCCCAGCCGCCCGGGGGCAGTTGGGGCCGCCGTACGGCCCAGTCGCCGGTCCGGACGATCTCCTCGCCGAGCATCCAGTCGGCGGCCTTGACGAGCTGCGGATGATCGGCGGGCACGCCCGCGTCCACGAGCGCGATGGTGGCGAGGCAGGTGTCCCACACCGGTGACTGGCAGGCCTCGATCATCCGGGCCCCGTCCTCGCGCCACACGGCGAAGCGGTCCAGGGACGCCAGCCCCTCGCGCATCACCGGGTGTTCGAGGTCGTAGCCGAGCAGCCGCAGCGCGATGATCGAGTACACCGCCGGCGGCTGGATGCCGCCCCAGCAGCCGTCGTTCTCCTGCCGCTCGACGATCCAGCGGGCGGCGCTGTTCATCGCGGCTCTGCGCAGCCTGCGCGGGACGACCTTGCGCAGTTGGTGCAGGGCCTTGTCGAGCCGCTGGAAGGCGCCGTCCCAACTGGCCGCCGGGGCGAGGGGCGTGGGCGGGTTGGGGTGTGCGTGGTCGGTGTGCAGTTCGTCGAGCGGGAACGGCGCGGGCCGCACCGGACGCTTCGCGGAGACGATCGTCAGGGGGACTATGGTCTGCCGGGCCCAGCATCCGAAGTCGTAGATGTTGAGCGGGAACCACTTCGGGAAGTAGATCAGCTCCGGCGGGAGTTCGGGCAGGTCCTCCCACTTCCACCAGCCGAACAGGGCGAGCCAGATCCGGGTGAAGACGCGGGATGCGGCGATGCCGCCCTGCTCACGGATCCAGGCGGAGGCCCTCGCCATGTGCGGGGCGTCCGGGGCGTCGCCGGCCAGGCGGAGGGCGACGTAGGCCTCGATGGTGGTGGAGAGCTCGCCGGGTCCGCCGTAGAAGGTGGCCCAGGTGCCGTCCTCGCGCTGCTCGCCGCGGATGAACAGGGCGGCGGCCTGCGTGGTCTTCTCGTCGCGGATCCCGAGGAACTGACGGAGCAGCAGGTCCTCGGCGTCCATGGTGACGTTGGTCTCGAGGTCGCCCTTCCACCAGCCCTGGGCGTCCTGCTTCGCCAGCAGGAAGTCGGTGGCGCGCGCTGCCGCGCGCCGGGCGGCTTCGTGCACCCCGGCCGCCACGGGTGTCTCGCTGTCGGTGTCGCTGGCCGCGGCGGCCCGAGGCGGCACTGCCCCGGTGCTTCCGTCGGTCGTCGCTGTCATGGCTTCCCCTTCGTGCAGTGCTACAGGTAGTGCGTCTGCTGTGGGTCCGCCGTCGGCCGGTGCGCTGGGTCCAGCGGCACCGGCCGGCGACTACGCGAGGGCTATTCGACCGATACTGATCATCTCTTTTCGCCTGGTGGTGATCATCTCTTTCGCACGACGACGAAGTCGGCCAGCGCCGTGAACTGCGCCCGCACCTGTTCGGGCATGTCGACGGTGTCGAGGGCCTCGACGGCGATGGTGTGCTGCCGGCGCGCCTCTTCGGCGGTCCACTCGCGGCCGCCCGCTTCCTCGATGAGGGCGGCGCGGGCCGCGAACTCCTCCTCGGAGAAGTTCTCGAAGTCGCTGGCCTTGGCGTCGGCGGCGAGGATCTCGCCGAGCCGGTCGGAGGCGGGTCCGCCCGCCGCGAGCGCGGCCACGACCGGCAGGGACTTCTTGCGCTGGCGCAGGTCGCTCCAGGTCTGCTTGCCGGTGGAGACCGGGTCGCCCCAGATGCCGAGGAGGTCGTCGACGGCCTGGAACGCGAGGCCCAGGTGGTAGCCGTACTTCTCCAGGGTGTCGGCGGTGCGGTCGTCCGCGCCGCCGAGCACCGCGCCGATGGAGGAGGCGCAGGCGAGCAGGGCGCCGGTCTTGTTGCCCTCCATCTCCAGGCACTCCTCGACGCTGACGCGGTCGCGGTGCTCGTAGGAGATGTCCTGCGCCTGCCCGTCGATGAGGGCGCGGGTGGCGGTGGTCAGGCGGCGGGTGGCACGCCCCGCCGCCACGGTGCCCAGCTCCAGCAGCAGTTCGTTGGCGAGGGCGAACAGGGCGTCGCCGACGAGGATGGCCTGGGCGGGGCCGTGCACCTTCCACACCGTGTCGCGGTGGCGGCGCTGTTCGTCGCCGTCCATCAGGTCGTCGTGCAGGAGTGAGAAGTTGTGGACCAGTTCGACGGCGACGCCGCCGGGGATGCCGACCTCGGGCGCGGCGCCGGTGACCTCGGCGGAGAGCAGCGCGAGAGCGGGGCGTACGGCTTTGCCGCCGTCCCCGGCCGTGGGGTTGCCGTCGGCGTCGATCCAGCCGAAGTGGTAGGCGGAAACGGTGTCCATGGGAGGGGCCAGGCGGTCGACGGCCGCCCGCAGTACCGGGGTGGTCAGGGTCCTACCGCGCTCCAGGAGCGCGGTCACGTCCACCGCGGTCTCTCGAGCGGCCTTCTCGGCCGGGGGCACAGTGGGCACAGTCTCTCCTCTTGTTGCGGTACCGGGGGTGCGGGGGCCTGCCGCCCCGAGCTGATGGATCATCAGGCCGCCTCCTCCACGTCGAAGAGGTGACTGGGGCGGGGCCGGCCCAGGGCGCTCAGCGCGGCTTCGGCCGCACTCACGCCACTGCGGACCGCACTCTCCATGGTCGCGGGCCACCCGGTGGCGGTCCACGCTCCGGCCAGGCAGAGGCCGGGGATCTTGGTGCGGGCGCCGGGCCGCAGCCGCCCGACGCCGGGGGTGGGAGCGAAGGTCGCGGTGCGCTCCCTGGTCACGAAGAAGTCCTTGACCTCGGCGCCGCGCGCGCCGGGCAACAGCCGCTCGAGCTCGGGCAGATAGCGCTCGCGCAGGGCGGCTACGGGTTCGTCGATCTCGTCCTGCGCGGCCGACTGGGACAGGGCGAGGTACTGGCCGTCCCGGAGCCCGGAGGCCTCGGTGCGGTCGAACACCCACTGGACCGGGGTGCCCAGGGCGGTGAAGAACGGCCTGCTGAGCACTTTGCGGTCGTAGACGACATGGACGTTGAGGATCGGCGCGGTGCCGATCTCCAGGAGCCGTCCGGGGGCGTCGAGGGCGCCGTCGGGCAGCAGGTCGTGTGCCTCGCGCTGGGCCACGGCGAGCACGACCGCGTCCGCGTGGTGCGTATCGCCGGGAACCTGAACGCGTAGGCGTCCGTTCTCGTCACAGGAGATGGAGGTGACGCGTGTACGGACCTCGATACGAACGCCCGCCGAGTCGAGCGCCTTGCGGGCCAGCCGGTCATGCAGTTCGCCCAGCGGGACGCGCGCCCATCCGATGTCGGCCGCGCCCGGGTCGGACAGCAGACCGGTCTTGAACACCATCGCGGCGAGCCCCAGCGAGGCGTCGCCCGCGACCGCGTTGAGGGTGGCGACCCCGACCAGGTCCCACAGGGCCTCGACGGCACGCGCCGACTGACCGTGCGCGGCCAGCCAGCCGCCGAAGTCCTGGGTGTCCAGGGTCGGATCGGCGAGGTCGAGCCCCTTGAGCGCGAGCGCGGCACGACCGACCTTGGCGCGTTCGGCGAGGGAGAGATGCGGATACGTCGCCAGGCTCCGGCCCAGGTGCAGGGGTACGGGCAGCGCGTCGCGCCGCAGCCTGCCGAGCCGTCGGCCCTCGGGCCGGGCGACGTCGAGGACGGGCACGTCGAGACGATCCTGCAGCGGCGCCAGCGCTGTGCCCTCGATGCGGTCGAGGAACCAGCGGTAGGCGGTGCAGCAGCGCAGGTACACGTGCTGGCCGTTGTCGACGGTGAGGTCGCCGCGCTGGAAGGAGAAGGCCAGGCCACCGAGCCTCGGCCGGCCCTCGAGCAGGGTGACGCGCACTCCGGCGTCGGCGAGGGCGAGCGCGGCGGTGATGCCGGCGAGCCCGCCGCCGATCACGACGGCGTCCCGCCCGGAGCGTCCCGGGGTGTGAGCGAGCGACCCTTCCGGCCGCGTGCCGTCGGTCATCGTGCACCCTCCCCTGCGCGACCGCCGCGCCGGTGCTTGAACGGTGCACGGCCGGTCGTCTCAGTCAGGGACGCGGCTCGGCGGCGGAGGGTTGCCCGCCGCTTTTCGCCGGTGGCATCACCTTGGACCGGAATGTCCATCAGGCGCGCCTCCTGACGGTACGGCGGGTCACATGCCGGGTGTCCAGACCGCTCAGGCCGCGCACGGCGACGTACGCCTTCTCGCGCCCGGGCAGCGAGACGCGGCCGCGCAGCACGGCCTCCGGGTCGCGCTCGATGCGGTCGAGGAGGCGGCGGTAGATGCCGGCCATGGCGGCGACACAGGCGCCGCTGCGCCGGTCGAGCATGGGGAGCAGCCGGTAGCCCTCGGCGAAAAGGGCGCGGGCCCGACGCACTTCGAAGTGCACGAGGCCCGCGAAGTCGGAGCCCTCCGGTGGCGTCGGCCCGCTGAAGCCGGCCGAGCAGCCGAATTTGGCGAGGTCGTCGGAGGGCAGATAGGTGCGCCCTCCCTGGGCGTCCTCACGGACGTCGCGCAGGATGTTGGTGAGCTGCAGCGCGAGCCCCAGCGTGTCGGCGTACTCGGGAGCGCGCTCGGCGCCGCGCGCGCCCGGTTCCGTGCCGAAGACCCCGAGAGACAGCCGCCCGATGGCACCCGCGACACAGCGGCAGTAGAGCTTCAAGTCGTCCCAGGTCTCGTAGGTCTCGCCGCGTACGTCCATCAGGACGCCGTCGATCAGCTCGTCCAGCCCGCCGAGCGGGATCGGGAAGGTGTCGGCGGCGTGGGCGAGGGCGACGGCCACGGGGTCGATGTCGTCCTCGTCGACGGCCCGGTCCCGGATCCGGGTCAGGAGCCGGCGGGTGTCCTCGAGTCTGGCGACCTTGACGTCGTCGGTCAGGGCGCCGTCGCCGATGTCGTCGACACGGCGCGAGAACGCGTACAGCGCCGACATGGCGCGGCGCTTGGGCGTGGGCAGCAGCCTGATGCCGTAGGCGAAGTTCCGTGCCTGCTGTCCGGTGACGGCCTCGCAGTAGCGGTAGGCGGCGAGTACCGGTGCGGACGCGTGTGGTGCAGACTCCACGGTCCGGATCACCCCTCTCCTCGCAGAGTCACGCCCACCTCACGCAGCAACTGGAGCTTGCTGGCCTTGGGCGGGCCGGGAAGTACGTCGTATTCCGCGGCGGCGATCGCACGGATCGCCGCCCTTCCCCCCGCCACGAAACCCGCGAGCAGCAGCCTGAGCCTGCCGTGGACGCTACCCACCAGGGGGGTGCCTTCATTCAGGAGGTTCCGGGCACGTTCGGCTTCGTATGCAACCAGTGCGCGCACCGATGCGCCCGCGGTCTTCGCCGCGAGATCGCTTTCCTGGACGTGGAAGCGCTTCATGTCCGCGGCGGGCAGATAGATCCGGTCACGGCCGAGGTCCTCGGCGACGTCCTGGAGGTGCTCGACGATCTGCAGCGCCGTGCACACCGCATCGGAGCGGCGGATCCGCTCGGGGGTCTGAGTCCCGGTGACGGCGAGGACGAGACGGCCGACGGGGTTGGCGGACAGTTCGCAGTAGGCAAGGAGATCGTCGTAGGTCTCGTAGCGCCCGACGAGCTGGTCCTGGCGGTTGGCGGCGATCAGGCCGAGAAAGGGCTCGGGGGTGAGCGAGCGGCGGCGGACCGTCGGCTGGAGGCGGCGCAGCAGGGGGTGGCGCGGTGTGCCGTCGAAGACCCGGCGCAGATCGGCCTCGAGGGCGTCGAGCAGGATCAGGGGGTCCTCGGACTCCTCGGGCGCCACGCCGAGCAGCCGGGCGTCGGCGCCGCCGGGGGCGAGATCGCCGTCGCCGATGTCGTCGACGAGGCGGGCGAAGCCGTAGACGGCCATGAGGTCGGCTCGCCAGGCCTTGGGCAGGAAGAACGGTGCCACGGGGAAGTTCTCCGCGGCGGCCTTGTCGAGCGTGCCGCGCTCCGGATCGTCTGCGGGCGCGCCGGTCGCCCTCACCGTGGACTGCCCGGGGCGGGGACGGCGCAGGCGGATGCGTTCAGCCGGGGAGTTTCCGTAGCCATTGCCGTCACATCTCCCGTTCTACACCGCGGACCCAATGCACACTATTTCGGACACGCCGCCCGGATGTCCGCGCCGCAGCCCGGAGAGAGGGTGTCGTGCCTTATCGCCCCACTTGCCGCGTTTCGGTACCGGTACAGCTTACGTTGTACAACGCAGCGTGGCCCGTACGGGTGTCCTGCACATCACAAGAACACACCGATTGGCGTCAAGATTCCTGACGCCGACCGGAGTTGACGTCTCCTTTGCAGACGCGGACCCCGCCGGGACAGTTCCGGCGGGGTTCCGGGAAGCTCACTGGGCCGTACGGCCCATGTCCGGGTGGACTACTTGCCCGTGAACTTCTCGTACTCCTTGAGGACCTCGTCCGTCGGTCCATCCATGCGCAGCTCGCCGCGTTCCAGCCACAGCACGCGGTTGCAGGTGTCCCGGATCGACTTGTTGTTGTGGCTGACCAGGAACACGGTGCCGGCTTCCTTGCGCAGCTCGCGGATGCGGTCCTCGGAGCGCTTCTGGAACTTGCGGTCGCCGGTGGCCAGCGCCTCGTCGATCATGAGGACGTCGTGGTCCTTGGCGGCCGCGATGGAGAACCGCAGCCGGGCCGCCATGCCGGACGAGTAGGTGCGCATGGGGAGCGTGATGAAGTCGCCCTTCTCGTTGATGCCGGAGAAGTCGACGATGTCCTGGTAGCGCTCCTTGATCTGCTCGCGGGACATGCCCATGGCCAGCCCGCCCAATATGACGTTGCGCTCGCCGGTGAGGTCGTTCATCAGCGCCGCGTTCACGCCGAGCAGCGAGGGCTGGCCGTCGGTGTAGACCTTGCCCTGCTCCGCCGGGAGCAGGCCGGCGATGGCGCGCAGCAGGGTGGACTTGCCGGAGCCGTTGGAGCCGATCAGGCCGATGGCCTCGCCGCGGTAGGCGACGAAGGAGACGCCCCGTACGGCGTGCACCTTGCGCACACCGCGCTCCTCACCGCGCTTGAGGATGCGGCTGAGGGCCGCGGTGGCGCTGCCCTTGCCGGACTTGGCGCCGTTGACGCGGTAGACGATGTGCAGCTCGTCCGCGATGACGGTGGGGACGCGTGTGTCGGTGTTCCGCTCAGCCACGGCCGTACCTCTCCTCCGCCTTCCAGAAGTAGACGAAACCGAACGCACCGGCCAGCAGCGCCCAGCCCAGCGCGAAGGCCCACACATGGTCGGGCAGGTACGAGGAGCCGTAGCCGTCGATCATCGCGAAGCGAACCAGGTCCATGTAGATCGCGGCGGGGTTCCACTGGAGGACGTCGGTGAGCCAGCCCGGCACGTTCCTGCCCTCGAGCATCGCCGGGATGCTGAACATCACGCCCGACGCGTACATCCAGGTGCGCAGCACGAACGGCATCAACTGGGCCAGGTCGGGGGTCTTGCTGCCCATGCGCGCGAAGATCAGCGCGAGGCCCGTGTTGAAGACGAAGTGCAAGGCGAGCGCGGGCGCCACCAGCAGCCACGACAAGCTGGGATAGCTGCCGAACCCGACCATGATCAGGACGAGCACGACCATCGAGTAGAGCAGCTGCTGGAGCTGTTGCAGCGCGAACGAGATCGGCAGTGAGGCCCGGGGGAAGTGCAGGGCGCGCACCAGGCCGAGGTTGCCGGAGATGGCCCTCACGCCCGCGAGCACCGAACTCTGGGTGAAGGTGAACACGAACACGCCCGTCACCAGGAACGGCACGTAGATCTCGTGCGGGATACCCTCCCGGGCGCCCAGCAGCAGGCCGAAGATGAAGAAGTACACGGCCGCGTTCAGCAGCGGGGTGGCCACCTGCCAGAGCTGGCCGAGCTTCGCCTGGCTGTACTGGGCGGTCAGCTTCGCCCGCGAGAACGCGAGGATGAAGTGCCGCCGGTCCCAGAGCTGGCGGACGTACTCGAACAGCGAGGGCCGGGCGCCGCTCACGGACAGCCCGTACTTGTCGGCGAGCTGGGCCGCCGTGAGTCCCTCGTCGGGCGACGGCGGCGCGCTCACCGCGACCGAGCCGTCGTGCGTTGTCTCACTCACCAGTTGAAACTTTCGTCTTCGAGATGCGCAGCCTGTGCGGGACTGGCATGAACCTGCGGCCGGGGTACGGTCCGGTTGCTCTCAGGGTCGAGCTTGTCAGATGACGGGTGGCCGGCCCAGTCGGGTCAGCCGCCACACCGTACGCCACTTCATGGGCCGGCGGGGACCGCACGGGCTGGTCCACCCTTCCCGGAATCCGCCGAACCATGCCCGCAGGGCGGGGCGGGAGGGGCGCCGGACCAGGGTGAGCAGCATCCACACGCCCAGATAGACCGGGACGAGGGGGGCGGGGAGATTGCGGCGGGCGAGCCAGACGCGGTTGCGGGCGACCATGCGGTGGTAGACCGCGTGCCGCGAGGGCGCGGTCGTGGGGTGGAACAGCACCATGTCGGACCGGTAGTCGATCATCCAGCCCGCGTCCAGGGCCCGCCATGCCAGGTCGGTTTCCTCGTGGGCGTAGAAGAATTCGTCCGGGAGTCCGCCGACTTCGGCGAAGACCTGGGTGCGGACGGCGTTGGCGCCGCCGAGGAAGGTGGTGACCCGGGAGGAGCGCATCGGGTCGGAGGCGCGCAGCCGGGGGACGTGGCGGCGCTGGGTGACACCGCTGTCCGGGTCGGCGATGCGGAAGCTGACGATGCCGAGCTTCGGATCGGCCGCGAAGGCCTGGCGGCACAGCTCGGCGGTGTCGTGGTGGGCGAGGAGGCCGTCGTCGTCGAGGAAGAGCAATATGTCGACATCCCGGCCGCTGGGGCCGAAGGCCTCGATGCCGACATTGCGGCCGCCGGGGATGCCGAGGTTCTCGGGCAGCTCGATCGTGCGGACGCCTTCGGGGACGTCCGGGACGGGCGAGCCGTTGCCGACCACGACGACCTCGACGCGGTCGCCGTCCTGCTTGGCGACCGAGTCGAGCAGGGCGCGCAGCTCGTCGGGGCGGTTGCCCATGGTGATGATCACCGCGCCGACCTTCATGGGCGCGCTCACTTCAGCCTGCTGGAGGCGAGGATCGACACCAGGTGCAGCAGCGTCTGCAGCAGCGCGATGCCGGCGAGCACCGCGACACCGAGCCTGGAGAAGAACAGGTCGCCGCGGGCCTGGTCGGCGATCGCCAGCACCAGGATCAGCAGGGACGCCTCGATGCCGAGGATCAGCCGGTGGAACTTGAACGCGGCGGCGGCCCTGCGGGCCAGCGCCATGCCGGAGGAGCGCATCTCGGACGCGGCCTCCTTGACCGGGGGCTTCCCGGCCTGGTGGCGGGCGACACCGACGAGGTCGGTCTCGGCCTTGATCAGGATCGCGCCGAGCGCGGCCAGGGTGCCGAGGAAGGCCCACAGCCAGTCGATACGGCCGCTGCCCCACAGGTCGGCGGCGCGCAGGCCGAAGCCGACGAGGACGGCGGCGTCGGTGAGGTAGGCGCCGACGCGGTCAAGGTAGACGCCGTTCAGCGAGTACTGCTTCTTCCAGCGGGCGATCTCGCCGTCGACGCAGTCCAGCAGCAGATACATCTGGACGCAGACCACGCCGAGCACGGCGCCCGGGATCCCCGGCACGAGGAGTGCCGGGGCCGCGAGCACACCGAAGACGGTCATCAGGTACGTGAGCTGGTTGGGCGTGACCCTGGTGTTCACCAGGTAGCGGTCGACCCGCAGGGACACCTCGCGCATGTAGAGGCGTCCCATCCAGTGCTCACCGCTGCGCCGGTCCTTCACCCCCGCGGGGTGAACGACGGGGCGGAGTTCAGCTACCGATGGCCTTGACATAGTCGGCGTAGACGTCCTTGATCTGGTCGGTGGTCAGGTCGAGGTGTTCGAGGATCGTGTAGCGGCCGGGCCGGGTCTGGGGAGCGAACTCCACGACTCGGACGAACTCGCCGTCCGTGAAGCCGATCTCCTCCGGCAGCACCGGCAGCCCGTGCCGACGCAGCACCTCGGCCATGTAGGCCGACTCCTCGTGGGCCCCGCGCAGGTACATCGCGAAGGCCGCGCCCAGTCCGCACTGCTCGCCGTGGGCGGCGGCGCGCTTGGGGTAGAGCAGGTCGAAGGCGTGGTTGATCTCGTGGCAGGCGCCGGAGGACGGGCGGGAGTCGCCCGACACCGACATCGCGATACCGCTGAGCACCAGCGCCTCGGCCAGCACCTGGAGGAAGTCGGTGTCCCCGATGCCGCCGGGGTGCCGCAGCACCGCCTCGCCGGCCTGCCGGGCGATCGCGGCGGCGAGGCCGTCGATCTTCTCGCCCTTGACCCGGTTGGCCAGCTCCCAGTCCGCGATCGCGGAGATGTTGGAGACGGCGTCGCCGATGCCGGCCCGCACGAAGCGCACGGGGGCGTCGCGGATGACGTCCAGGTCGATGACGACGGCGATCGGGTTCGGTACGCCGTAGGAGCCGCGCCCGGCGTCGTTGTCGAGGGTGGCGACCGGCGAGCACAGGCCGTCGTGCGCGAGGTTCGTCGGTACGGCGACCAGGGGCAGGCCGACGCGCGCCGAGGCGAACTTGGCGCAGTCGATGATCTTGCCGCCGCCGAGCCCGACGACCGCGTCGTAGTGGCCGGCCCTTATGTCACCGGCCAGCCGGACCGCGTCGTCGAGGGTGCCGCCGCCGACCTCGTACCAGGTGGCGCCCGGCAGCGCCGGGGCGAGCCGCTCCTTCAGCCGGGCGCCGGAACCGTTGCTGACGGCGACGGCCAGCTTGCCGGAGTGCGAGATGCGCTCGTCGGCGAGCACCGCGCCCAGGTCGTCGAGGGCGCCCGGGCGGATGTCGACGACGACCGGCGAGGGGATCAGCCGGGTCAGTACTGGCACGCGATCTCCCGTCCACGGGCGAGATCGTCGTGGTTGTCGATCTCCACCCACTTGACGTCGCCGATCGGCGCCACGTCGATACGGAAGCCGCGGTTCACCAGCTCCTGGTAGCCGTGCTCGTAGAACTGCTGCGGGTCGGTCTCCCACACGGCCTTGAGGGCGTCGGCCAGCTCGGGGGCGGCGTCGCCCTCGATGAGGGTGACGCCGATGTACTCGCCGGTGGCCTCGGCGGGGTGCATCAGCTTGGTGATCTTCGTCATGCCCTTGGCGGGGTCGACGACGACCTTCATCTCCTCGTCGGCGAGGTTCTTCACCGTGTCCAGGGCGAGGATGATCTTCTTGCCGTCGCCGCGGGCGGCGAGCAGCGTCTTCTCCACGGAGACCGGGTGCACGGTGTCGCCGTTGGCGAGGATCACGCCGTCCTTGAGGGCGTCACGGCCGCACCACAGGGAGTAGGCGTTGTTCCACTCCTCGGCCTTGTCGTTGTCGATGAGGGTGAGCTTGAGGCCGTACTTCTGCTCAAGGGCTTCCTTGCGCGCGTACACGGCCTCCTTGCGGTAGCCGACGATGATCGCGACCTCGCTCAGGCCGATCTCGGCGAAGTTGGCGAGGGTGAGGTCGAGAACCGTTGGTTCGCCCTCTATGCCCGCGGGCCCCACCGGCACCAGAGCCTTGGGAAGGCTGTCGGTGTAGGGGCGCAGACGCCGTCCGGCGCCGGCCGCCAGCACGAGGCCGATCATGCGGTTTCTCCTTCATCGTGTACGGCGGGCGCCCCTGCGGACACCCAGAAGCGGATGCTCTCGAAGAGCACCACCAGGGCCACGGCCACGGCGAGGGCCGTGAGCGCGACCGTGAACTGCGAGGCGGAGAGCACCGCGGCGAGGACGGTGACGAGCAGCGTCCGTCCTTCGTGCCCCCCGATGGCGCGCACCAGCCAGGCCGGGGGCGCTCCGGCGTTGCCGCGGATGCGGTACACCGTGTCGTAGTGATGGTAGGCGACGGCCGACACCAGGCCGAAAGCCGCGGGAAGGGCTCCGTTCACCTCCGCTTTGGCCGCCAGCACCAGGACGGTGCCGTATTCGGCGGCGCGCAGGAGCGGCGGGACCAGCCAGTCGAGGGCGCCCTTGAGGGGCAGGGCCACGGCGGCGGCGGAGGTGAGGACGTAGAGCACGGCGCCCAGGACGGGCAGCCAACTGCCGTAGGGCTCGAGCCATGCGCCGGCGACGAGGAGCACGGCACCCGGGAGCGCGACGAAGGCGCGCGAGCTGAACGGGGGGCGCGCGGGCAGTTTCTTCAGCGCTCCCGCGAGGCCCTGCGCGAGCGGCCCGCTGTCCGCCAGGTCCGCCAGCGCCCCCGCCGCCCGGTCGGTGCTCCCCCAGTGCTTAACGCCTGGGGGGACCCCCACGGCCTTGCGGGTCAGCGAGCGCAGCACGCGGCCCGCCGTCGTGTACGTCGCGGCGAAGGCGCAGCCGACGATCAGCGCGTAGAAGGTGATACGAGGAGTGGTGGCCGCGGTCAGGACGGCGATCATCGCCCAGCGCTCGCCGATCGGCAGCACGATCATGCGGCGCACCCACACCGTCCAGCCGACGCTGTCGAGCTTGTCGGAGAGGGCGGCGGTGGGACTGGTGTTGGCGGTGGCGTCGTGGTTGGCCTCGTTGAAGGAGAAGTCCACGACGTGCCGGCAGGTCTGCAGGACCATCGCGCCGAGGGCGAGGGCCCATACGTCGTCGCCGCCCCGGGCCGCTCCCAGCGCGAGACCGGCGTAGTAGGCGTACTCCTTGGCCCGGTCGAAGGTGGCGTCCAGCCAGGCGCCGAGCGTGGAGTACTGCAGGGAGTAGCGGGCGAGCTGGCCGTCGGTGCAGTCCAGGACGAAGGAGAAGATCAGCAGCAGGCCGGCGGCGATGAAGCCGCCCCGGGTGCCGGTGGCCGCGCAGCCCGCCGCGATGAGCGCGGTGATGAGGGAGGCGGTGGTGACCTGGTTGGGGGTCAGGCCCCGGTGGGCGCACCAGCGGGCCAGGTAGCGGGAGTACGGGCTGATGCAGAAGGTGGTGAAGAAGCCGTCGCGGGACTTCACCGCCGACTTCAGGCGTACGGCCTCGTCGTCGACGCCGGCGACGGCCTGCCGCGCCTCGTTGCGGGCCTGCGGGTCGGCCGGTACGGCGGCGACCAGGCTGCCCAGCTCGGGGCGGTGGATGTCGGTGCCGTCGTCGTCGAGGGCGGTGACGATCCGGTCGGCGAGGCTGTCCACGGCGAGGGCCGCACCGCCACCCGCGGAGGCCTCGCGGGCCATCGCGCGGGTCAGGGCCTGACGGCCGGCCGGCTGCGCGGTCACGGCGCCCGGGATCGCGGCGAGCGGGAAGCGGGGGTCGGTCAGGCCGAGGCGCAGCGCGTGCAGGTGGCCGACGAAGCGGGTGTCGACCACGGCGACGCGCTGGTCGCCGGGCACCTGGGCGAGGAGGGTCTCGGCGTCGGCCGGGTCGGCGGCGACCCGTATGTCGTAGCCGAGGGACCGCAGATCGCCCTCGATCGACGATCCGGGGACCGGCTGACCGGTGAGGATGGCGGTCGACAACCGAACTCACTCCCTGGGTGCCGGCGTGTCCGCGCCGGTCATGTGCACGTGTGGAGGCGCCCGGGACCTAGGCCCCGGGCGGCATGTCGGCAGAGGCTATCGGATGAATGGAAGCCGACGTTCACCACCCGTTTGGCGGAGCGATCAACGCGGTTTGCCCAGAGCTCTGCCGCGATCATCATCAAGGATTCGGGGTCCCGCTCACAAACCCGTAGTCACAGACGGGACATCGGGGACATTGGTTCCACCGTCGATGCCGCGGCATAGGGTGGGCGACCATGACATGGCTGATCACAGGCGGAGCCGGCTACATCGGGGCACATGTGGCGCGGGCCATGACCGGCGCCGGGGAGCGGGTCGCCGTACTGGACGATCTCTCGGCCGGGCACCCCGCGCGACTCCCCTCGGAGGTCCCGCTCGTCGAGGGTTCCTCGCTGGACGGTGAGCTGCTGAAGCGGGTGTTCGCCGAGCACGCGGTGACGGGTGTGGTGCATCTCGCGGCGCGCAAGCAGGTCGGCGAGTCCGTGGCGCAGCCGACGCGCTACTACCGGGAGAACGTGGGCGGTCTCGGCACGCTGCTCGAGGCGGTCGCGGAGGCCGGGATCGAGCGGTTCGTGTTCTCCTCGTCCGCCGCCGTCTACGGCAGTGCGGATGTGGATCTCATCACGGAGGACACCGCGTGCGCCCCGGTGAACCCGTACGGCGAGACCAAACTCGCCGGGGAGTGGCTGGTGCGGGCGGCGGGCCGAGCGTACGGCATCTCGACCGTGTGTCTGCGCTACTTCAACGTCGCGGGCGCCGCCGCGCCCGAGCTGGCCGACACGGGCGTCTTCAACATCGTCCCCATGGTCTTCGACCGGCTCACCCGCGATGAGGCCCCACGGATCTTCGGCGACGACTATCCGACGCCGGACGGCACCTGTATCCGTGACTACATCCATGTCGCCGATCTCGCCGAGGCGCATCTGGCGGCGGCCCGGCGGCTCACCGAGGCGGGCGCGAGTGGCGATCTGACGGTCAACATCGGCCGCGGCGAGGGGGTCTCGGTGCGTGAGCTGATCACCGTCATCGGCGAGGTGACCGGCGACCGGCGCCCCGCCGTCGTCGAGGCCCGGCGGCCCGGGGACGCGCCCCGCGCGGTCGCCTCCGCCGCGCTGGCCGCCGAGCGGCTCGACTGGACGGCCCGGCGCTCGGTACCCGAGATGGTCGAGTCGGCGTGGCGGGGCTGGCGGCTGCACCACGGCCTCTGATCATGCGCAACACCCTGACCTGCGAATCGTTTCCGCAGGTCAGGGCACATGACAACGGTGTTCAGTGCCGCGTTGCCCGATACCCCCCACCCGTAGTTCACTGTGATCCCGGGACGGAGATTCCGATCGTCCGGCGGACACGGAAGGGCGGCTTTTCATGGGGGCTGGGCACGATCACGGGCACGCGCACTCACACGCGCCCACCACCGGTACGGCGGCGGCCGCGTACCGCGGAAGGCTGCGCGTCGCGCTGTCGATCACGCTCGGTGTCATGGTGGTCGAGATCATCGGCGGTGTGGTCGCGGACTCGCTCGCGCTGATCGCCGACGCGGCGCACATGGCGACGGACGCGCTGGGCCTGGGCATGGCCCTGCTGGCGATCCACTTCGCGAACCGCCCGCCGAGCGCGACGCGCACCTTCGGCTACGCCCGCGCGGAGATCCTCGCCGCCCTCGCCAACTGTCTGCTCCTGCTGGGCGTCGGCGGCTATGTCCTGTACGAGGCGATCCAGCGGTTCCTCACGCCCGCGGACACCGAGGGCGGCCTGATGATCGTGTTCGGCGCGATCGGCCTGGTCGCGAACATGATCTCGCTGACGCTGCTGATGCGGGGCCAGAAGGAGAGCCTGAACGTGCGCGGCGCGTTCCTGGAGGTGGCCGCGGACGCGCTGGGCTCGCTCGCGGTGCTGGTCTCCGCGGCGGTGATCCTGGCCACCGGCTGGCAGGCCGCCGACCCGATCGCCTCGCTGGTCATCGGCCTGATGATCGTGCCGCGCACCCTCAAGCTGCTGCGCGAGACCCTCGACGTCCTGCTGGAGTCGGCCCCCAAGGGCGTCGACATGACACAGGTGCGGGCCCACATACTCGCCCTGGACGGGGTCGAGGACGTCCACGACCTGCACGCCTGGACGATCACGTCCGGCATGCCGGTGCTGTCGGCCCATGTGGTGGTGCGCTCCGACGTCCTGAACGCGATCGGCCACGAGAAGATGCTGCACGAACTCCAGGGCTGCCTCGGTGACCACTTCGACGTGGAGCACTGCACCTTCCAACTGGAGCCGAGCGGGCACGCCGAGCACGAGGCGCGGCTCTGCCACTGAAACAACCGTGCGGTCCGACAAGACGTCAGTACGGACGGAATGCAGCGATCCGGTGGTCAGTCGCGTCCTCATGCTCACAGCGCCCGCGCGGACGGTTCCGTGCCCGCCGCGCCGGGCACGATCAACTGCCGGGAGTGCCGGATTCGTACGGCACACTTGGGGCGCAAGACCGATGTGAAGGATGGGTATGCCGATCACACCTGCCACCGCGA
The DNA here is from genome assembly GCF_049974585.1 of Streptomyces sp. UG1. Classification (NCBI taxonomy): domain Bacteria; kingdom Bacillati; phylum Actinomycetota; class Actinomycetes; order Kitasatosporales; family Streptomycetaceae; genus Streptomyces; species Streptomyces sp. UG1. Next base: position 47,859 of record NZ_JBNGGG010000007.1, read on the forward strand.
CGCACAGTCCGTCGAACGGCGCCGCTGACGCGATTTTGCTGGAACTCGTCGACGAGAACGGTGTGACGATCGGCACCGCTGAGAAGCTCGCCGCCCATCAGCCGCCCGGACAGCTCCACCGCGCCTTCTCGGTGTTCCTGTTCGACGAGCACGGCAGGCTGCTGCTCCAGCAGCGGGCGCTCGGCAAGTACCACTCCCCCGGCGTGTGGTCCAACACCTGCTGCGGCCACCCCTACCCCGGCGAGGCGCCCTTCGCGGCGGCGGCCCGGCGTACCTACGAGGAGCTCGGCGTCTCCCCGTCGCTGCTCGCGGAGGCCGGCACGGTCCGCTACAACCACCCGGACCCGGACTCGGGTCTGGTGGAGCAGGAGTACAACCACCTCTTCGTCGGGATGGTGCAGTCCCCGCTGCGGCCGGACCCCGAGGAGGTCGGCGCGACGGCCTTCGTGACCCCGGCCGAACTGGCCGAGCGGCATGCCAAGGACACCTTCTCGTCCTGGTTCATGACCGTGCTGGACGCGGCCCGACCCGCCGTGCGCGAGCTGACGGGACCGTCGGCAGGCTGGTGACGGCCACCCGGCACGTGCCTTCCGGCCCACGGAGCCCGGGGGCCGGAAGATCCGGTGGACTCGCTAGGGCACGTGCACGGGCTTGAGCGGCACCGCGGCCCAGATCACCTTGCCGCCGCTCGCCGTGTGCTCGACATCGCACACGCCCCCCGCCTCCCTGGCGATCTCGCGCACCAGGAGCAGGCCCCGGCCCCCGGTCTGGCCGTGGTCGGCCTCCAAGGCGGTCGGGCGGTAGGGATGGTTGTCCTCCACGGACACCCGCAGCCACTCGGCGCCGACGGCGACCTCCACGGCGAGCATCGGCGACAGCAGCGCCGCGTGCCGGACGGCGTTCGTGACCAGCTCCGACACGATCAGCAGCACGCCCTGAACCATGTCGTCCGAGACCGGTACGCCCTGGCGGTGCAGCAGGTCCCGTACGGCGTGCCGGGACTGCGGGACCGAGGCGTCGACGGCGGGGGCGGTGAACCGCCAGACCCCCTCGTACGGCAGTGGATCAGGCGGCCGGGATCCGAGGGGTTCGTCCGCGCCGCCTGCTGGGCGTGGGCCGGACCCGCGCCCGTGGTTCTCCATCGTCCGGTCGCCACCCTCGCGCTCGATTGTCACCACACGTCGAGTGTTGGTAACGCGCAGGTCCGGACCGAAGGACTGAACAGAAGTCAGCGAGTATCGAGCGATTCTGATCGTTGGCGTATGACGCGGTCAGTTGTGGGACCACTCCTGTGCCGCTCATGCCGACTTGGCGAACTATTCGGGTTGTACGGGTTTGGCGGCGCCCGCGGGGCGGCGCTGTCGGCGCGAGCGGATAGCATCCGCCGCATGGAGCCCCAGTTGCTGCACGGCGTCACCGACTCGGTCGCAACCGTCGTCATCCACCACCCGGCCAAGCGCAACGCGATGACGGCCGCGATGTGGCGCGCCCTGCCGCCGCTGCTGGAGACGCTGGCCGCCGATCCGGCCGTACGGGTGCTGGTGCTGACCGGCGAGGGCGGGACGTTCTGCGCGGGCGCCGACATCTCCACGCTGCAAGGGTCGCCGCAGGAGGCGCAGACCCTGGCCGTGGCCGCCGAGGAGGCGCTGGCGGCCTTCCCGAAGCCGACGCTCGCCGCGATTCGGGGGCACTGCGTGGGCGGCGGGTCGCAGCTCGCGGCGGCGTGCGATCTGCGGTTCGCCGAGGAGGGGTCGCTGTTCGGGGTGACTCCGGCGAAGCTCGGGATCGTGTACGCGGCGTCGTCCACGCGGAGGTTGGTGTCGCTGGTGGGGCCCGCCACCGCCAAGTACCTGCTGTTCTCCGGCGAGTTGATCGACGCGGAGCGGGCGCTGCGTACGGGACTGGTGGACGAGGTGCTGCCCGAGGGCGAACTCGGCAAGCGGGTCGCGGAGTTCACCCGGATCCTGGCGTCGCGCTCGCAGTTGACGCAGGCCGCGGCCAAGGAGTTCGCAGGCGGGCGCACCGACCGTGACGATCACTGGGCGGAGCAGGCGCGCGGGAGCGGTGACACCGCGGAGGGGGTCGCCGCGTTCCTGGAGCGCAGGCAGCCGCGCTTCACCTGGAACGTGCCTACACCAGGCTGAAGCGGCTGTTCGTGCGGAACTCCTCGACGAGGTGCGCGGGCGCCTTCTGCGGGGATCCCGCGTCGTAGGGCGGCTGCGGGTCGTATTCGGTGAGCAACTGCACCGCCTGGGCGTGTTCGTCACCGGCGATCCTCCCGACCAGGGCCAGCCCCATGTCGATGCCCGAGGAGACGCCGGCGGCAGTGATGTACTTGCCGTCCGGCACGACTCGCTCACCCGTGGGCTCGGCTCCGTACTGCGGCAGGAAGTCGAGGGTGAGCCAGTGGGTCGTGGCGCGGCGGCCGTCGAGGAGGCCCGCGGCGGCCAGGAGCAGCGAGCCGGTGCAGACGGAGGTCGTCCAGGTGCTCGTGGTGTCGGCGGTCCTGAGCCACTGCAGGAGCGTTTCGTTCTCGATCTCGGCGAAGGTTCCGGGGCCGCCCGGCACCACGAGGATGTCGGGGTGCGGTACGTCGGCCAGGGTCTTGTCGGCGGTGATGGCCAGGAATCCCGTGTCGGCGCGGACCGGGCCGGCGGTCTCGGCGACGAAGTCGACCTGTGCGTCCGGGAGTCGGCTCAGGGCCTCGTAGGGGCCGACGATGTCGAGGGCGGTGAAGCGGTCGTAGAGGACCATCGCGATCTGCATGGGTTTCCCTTTCAGGTCGGTGTCCGGTGGTGGGTGATCGGTGGTCGATGGTGGGCGGTCGGTGGTCGGTGGTCGGTGTCAGCGGGCCGGTGCGGGGTGGAATCGGCGGCGGTACTCGGCCGGGGCGGCGCCCAGGGCCTTGAGGAAGGCGCGGCGCATGGCCTCCGGGGTGCCGTAGCCGCTGGCCCGGGAGATCTCCTCGATGCCGTCGCCGGTGTCCTCCAGGAGCCGGCGGGCGTGTTCCAGGCGGACCCGGTCGACGTAGCGGCCGGGGGTCATGCCGGTCTCGGCCTGGAACGCGCGGGCGAAGTGGCGCGGGGAGAGGCTCGCGCGGGCGGCCAGCGCCTCGACGCTCAGGTCGGTGTCGGGGTGCTCGGTGATCCAGCGCTGGACCTCTCGGAGGGGCTCGCGCTGGGCGGTCTGGGCGGCGAGCTGGGCGCTGAACTGGGCCTGGTTTCCCGGCCGGCGCAGGAAGACCACGAGGTGGCGGGCGATGCCCAGGGCCACGTCCCGGCCCAGGTCCTCCTCGACCAGGGCGAGCGCGAGGTCGATGCCCGAGGTCACGCCGGCGGAGGTGGCGACATGGCCGTCACGCACATAGATGGGATCGGGGTCGACCTCGACGCCCGGGTGGTCGCGGGCGAGCTTGTCGCAGTACGCCCAGTGGGTCGTGGCGCGGCGGCCGTCCAGCAGTCCGGCCGCCGCGAGCAGGATGGCTCCGGTGCAGACGGAGACCAGTCGCTCGGCTCGGGGGCCGTGCTCGCGCAGCCACTCGACCAGGCCGGGGTTCGGGGTGCGGGTGCCCTGGCCGCCCGGGACGACGAGGGTGGTGTGCGCGTCGAGCCGGTCGCCGAGGCCCTGGTCCGGTACGAGGGTCAGGCCGCTGGAGCTGCGTACGGGAGCGCCGTCCAGGGAGGCCGTGCGCAGGTCGTAGGTGCCCGGCCGGTGCTTCTCGGCCCCCGCGAAGACTTCCAGCGGACCGGTGACATCGAGGCTCTGTACCGCGTCGAAGAGTGCGAAGAGAACGGTTCGCTGCGTCATGCCATCGATTCTTCGGGGCCGTCGCCATGACCACAATGACGAGGACCCCAACTTTTCTGCCATGACCGGTTCGCGCCCTGGAGACATACCAAGCGGTTGGTAATGTGCCGGGCATGACTATCGCCACCCTCGAACCGCGTGCCGGCCGACGCTGCCACAACGTGCTCAACTCCCTGCACTCCACGTCCTACTTCGCCCCCGAGACGGCGGAGGAACTGGCCGCTCTCGGGATCACGCACCCAAGGGCCGTCAACTTCGCGGTGCGGGCCGCGGCGCTGGGACCGGTCGGGGCGGGGACGGTGACGGCGACGTTCTACAACTACAAGCACGAGCTGGTCGCCCGGCACGTGCCCGCGGTGTGGGCGACCGCCTCTCCCCAGGACGTGCTGGCGGCACGCGCGCGTGCGGTCGACTCCTCGCTGCGGCGGCTGCTGGGCGAGGACGCCGTGGCGTCCGCGGAGATGGCGGAGGCCGCGCGGCTCGCGTTGCGGGCGAGTGAGGGGTGTTCGCGCAGTGCCCGGCCGTTGTACTCGGCGCATGCGGATCTGCCGGTGCCGCGGGAGCCGCATATGGCGTACTTCCACGCCGCGACGCTGCTCCGTGAGCATCGGGGGGACGGGCATCTCGCCGTGCTGATGGATGCGGGGCTGGACGGGCTCGAGGCGGTGGTGACGCATACGGCGACCGGAAAGGGCATGGCGCCGAAGTGGGTGTTCGCCACGCGGGGGTGGACGCGGGAGGACTGGGACGCGGCGGTCGGGCGGTTGCGGGAGCGGGGCGTGGTGGATGCCTCCGGTGGGCTCACGGAGGAGGGTGTCGCGCTGCGTGCGGAGATCGAGGCCGCGACGGATCGGCTGGACCGGGGGCCGTATGAGCGGCTCGGGGCGGAGGGGGTGGCTCGGCTGACCGAGCTCGGGGCGGGGTTCGCTCGGGCCGTGGTGGGGGCGGGGGCGTTTCCGGTGGATCTGTTGGGGCGGGGTGAGAACTGCGGTCCGGCGGCGCCGACGGGTGGCGCCTCCGGCCGGGTGGGTGAGGGCTCGCGCCGCGCATGACAGCGGCCGGTCGCGGTACCCGGTCCCGGTGAGAGGGAGGTGAACCTCGTGTTCCGTGCAATCGCAGACGTGTTGCGGCAGATCGGCGGCGCGGTCGCCACCGTTGTGACCCTGCCGTTCCGGGCGCTCGCGCGGCTCTTCGGTGGGGTTTCGGGCAGTACCCGGAGCCGTCGGGTCTGATTCCGGCCCCGCCGTGACGGGGCCGGGATCCCGCCCTGATCCCCGGTTGTCGGTGCCACCTGCCACAATTGCCGCGCAACCTCAGTGAGAAGGCGGGACGGGATCGTGACGACACCCCTCGTAGGGTCCATCGAAGGCAGGATCGCCGCGGAGCTCGGCGTACGGGAGCGGCAGGTGAAGGCTGCCGTGGAGCTGCTCGACGGCGGTTCGACGGTGCCCTTCATCGCCCGCTACCGCAAGGAAGCGACCGAGATGCTCGACGACGCGCAGTTGCGCTCCGTCGAGGAGCGGCTGCGCTATCTGCGCGAGCTGGAGGAGCGGCGGACGGCGATCCTCGACTCGGTGCGCGAGCAGGGCAAGCTGACCGAGGAGCTTCAGGCGCAGATCCGCGGCGCCGAGACCAAGGCGCGGCTCGAGGACATCTATCTGCCGTACAAGCCCAAGCGGCGGACCAAGGCGCAGATCGCCCGGGAGGCAGGGCTCGAGCCCCTCGCCGAAGGGCTGCTCGGCGATCCGGCCGTCGAGCCGCTCGCCGCTGCCGCCGCCTTCGTCGACGCCGACAAGGGCGTCGCCGATCCGCAGGCCGCCCTGGACGGCGCCCGGGCGATCCTCACCGAGCGGTTCTCGGAGGACGCCGACCTGATCGGCGAGCTGCGCGAGCGCATGTGGGTGCGCGGCCGGCTGGCCGCCAAGGTGCGGGACGGCAAGGAGGAGGCGGGCGCGAAGTTCGCCGACTACTTCGACTTCGCCGAGCCGTTCACCGAGCTGCCCTCGCACCGGATCCTCGCGATGCTCCGCGGCGAGAAGGAGGAGGTCCTCGACCTCGTACTGGAGCCGGAGGAAGCCACCGACGGGCCCTCCTCGTACGAGGGGATCGTCGCGTCGAAGTTCGGGATCTCCGACCGCGGCCGCCCGGCCGACAAGTGGCTGACGGACACCGTGCGCTGGGCCTGGCGGACGCGGATCCTGGTGCACCTCGGCATCGATCTGCGGCTGCGGCTGCGGACGGCCGCCGAGGACGAGGCCGTGGGTGTCTTCGCGGCCAACCTGCGGGACCTGCTGCTCGCCGCGCCGGCCGGCACGCGCGCGACGCTGGGCCTTGACCCGGGTTTCCGTACGGGCGTCAAGGTCGCCGTGGTCGACGCGACCGGCAAGGTGGTGGCCACCGACGTCATCTACCCGCACGTGCCCGCCAACAAGTGGGACGAGGCGATCGCCAAGCTGGCGAGGCTGGCGAAGGAGCACGCGGTCGAGCTGGTCGCGATCGGCAACGGCACCGCGTCCCGGGAGACCGACAAGCTCGCCGGTGAACTGATCACCAAGCACCCCGAGTTGAAGCTCACCAAGGTGATGGTGTCCGAGGCGGGCGCCTCGGTGTACTCGGCCTCCGCCTTCGCCTCCCAGGAGCTGCCCGACATGGATGTGTCGCTGCGCGGCGCCGTGTCGATCGCCCGCCGGCTGCAGGACCCGCTCGCCGAGCTGGTGAAGATCGACCCCAAGTCGATCGGCGTCGGCCAGTACCAGCACGACCTGTCCGAGGTGAAGCTGTCGCGCTCGCTGGACGCGGTGGTGGAGGACTGTGTGAACGGCGTCGGTGTGGACGTCAACACCGCCTCCGCGCCGCTGCTCGCGCGCGTCTCCGGCATCACCTCCGGGCTCGCCGAGAACATCGTGTCGCACCGGGACGCCAACGGGCCGTTCACCTCTCGCTCGCAACTGAAGAACGTGGCGCGGCTCGGCCCGAAGGCCTATGAGCAGTGCGCGGGCTTCCTGCGGATCCGCGAGGGTGAGGACCCGCTGGACGCCTCCAGCGTGCACCCCGAGGCCTATCCCGTCGTGCGGCGCATGGTGAAGACGTCGGGCCAGGAGGTGGCCGCGCTCATCGGCAACACCGGCGTGCTGCGCTCGCTGAAGCCGGGCGACTTCGTGGACGACACGTTCGGCCTGCCGACCGTCACGGACATCCTCAAGGAGTTGGAGAAGCCGGGGCGCGACCCGCGACCCGCGTTCAAGACGGCCACCTTCAAGGAGGGCGTCGAGAAGATCTCCGACCTGGCGTCCGGGATGGTCCTGGAGGGCGTCGTGACGAACGTGGCGGCGTTCGGCGCGTTCGTGGACGTCGGCGTCCACCAGGACGGGCTGGTGCATGTCTCGGCGATGTCGAAGACGTTCGTGAAGGACCCGCGGGACGTCGTGAAGCCCGGCGACATCGTCAAGGTGAAGGTCCTCGACGTCGACATCCCGCGCAAGCGGATCTCGCTGACGCTGCGGCTCGACGACGAGGCGGCTCCGCAGGGACAGCAGGGCGGGGGCGGCGGCGAGCGCCGGCAGCGGGGCGGGCGTCCGCCGCAGCAGCGGCAGGGCCGCGGGGGCGGTGGCGGTTCGCGCCAGGCGCCGCCTCCGGCCAACAGCGCTATGGCCGACGCCTTGCGCCGCGCGGGTCTGGTCGACCCCAAGCGGGGCAAGCGCTGACCCGGCCCCGGCCGGGCCGGCCCTGACGCGACACGCGGGCCCGGGCCCTCCGGTACGACTCGGAGGGCCGGGGCCTGTTCGCCCGTACGCTGACCGCATGGCGACGTCGCGTGTCATCACCTGGGAAGTGTCGGCGAGCAAGGGCATCGAAACCGCCTGGGCCGAGCTCGGCGACGGCTCCCTGCGGGGGCGTGGCCGGGCGGTCGGCACGGTTCCGGAGCCGTACTGGATCTCGTACGAACTCGACACGGCCGACGCCTTCGTGACGCGTCGGCTCCAGGTCACCGCCGAGTCCGCGGCCGGTGCGCGCACGCTCGACCTGCGGCACGACGGGGCGGGCCGGTGGACGGCGAACGGTGAGCATCTGCCCGCCGTGGACGGCGCCCTCGACTGTGACCTCGGGCTGTGCCCGCTCACCAACACCATGCCGGTGCTGCGGCACGGGCTCCATCTGGTTCCCGGGGAACGGGAGTTCCTGATGGCGTGGGTGTCGGTGCCGGATCTGGCCGTCGTCGCCTCGTGGCAGACGTACACGCATCTCGGGGCGGGCCGGATTCGGTTCGTCTCCGGTGACTTCGGCGCGGACATCGAGTGCGACGGCGACGGCTTCGTCGTGGACTACCCGGGGCTGGCCACCCGGCTCGGCAGAGCCGACCGGCACGGGGCGTTGCGCCATGTGCAGCAGCACGGGCGGCTGATCGGCGGTGGGCGGGTGAGGCTGGACGCCGATCCGCGTGCCCGTCGCCGTTCAGGAGAGCCGATGCCCCCTCGTCCTCGCCGCCGTACCCGACTCGGGACGGTGTCCGTCGCCGCCTGTCTTGCGCTGCTGTCCCCGGCGGCCGCGCAGGCCGTCACCCGGCCCGGGCCGCACCCCCACGACACACTCCAGCGGCAGGTGGAGGAGCTGGTCCGCGCGCCGGGCGGCCCGCCCGGGGTCATCGCCGTCCTGCGCGACGGCCGGGGCAGCCGGGTCGTCCGGGCCGGGGTCGCGGACCTGGACACCGGCCGCAGGCCCGAGCCGCACGACCACATACGCATCGCCAGCGCGGCCAAGGCGTTCAGCGGGGCGGCGGCGCTGTCCCTCGTCGACCGGCGCCGTCTGCGACTCGACGACACCCTGCGCGAGCGGTTGCCCGGTCTGCCGCGGGCCTGGGGTTCGGTGACGCTGCGCCAGTTGCTGAACCACACCAGCGGCCTGCCCGACTACAGCGAGGCCCCGGAGTTCGTGAACACCCTGATCGCCAACCCCCGGCACCGCTTCGACTCCCGCCGGCTGCTCGATTACGTCGCCGATCAGCCCCTGCGGTTCCCGCCGGGCACGCGGTACCAGTACTCCAACTCGGACAACATCGCCGTGGCCCTGATGACGGAAGCGGCGACCGGCGTCCCGTACGAGCGACTGCTCGCAGAGCTGGTGTACCGGCCGCTGGGGCTGCACCGGACCAGCCTGCCGCAGGGCTACCGGATGCCGGCGCCCTACCTCCACGGCTACGCCGTCAGCCCGCCCGCGCCGCCGGAGGACGTCAGCGAGCTGATCGGCATGTCCGGCGTGTGGGCCTCGGGCGGCATCGTCTCCACCCCGGCCGATATGACCCGCTTCGTTCGCGGGTACGCGGGAGGTCGGCTGTACGGCCGCGGCGTCGTACGGGAGCAGCGACGCTGGGTCCCCGGGGCGGCGTCCGAGCCCGCGGGGCCGGGGCGCAACGACGCAGGGCTCGGCATCTTCCGGTACACGACCCGGTGCGGAGTGGTGCTCGGGCACACCGGCAACACCGCGGGCTACACCCAGCTCATCGCGGCCACGCCGGACGGACGCCGTTCGTTGACCTTCTCCGTGACCACTCAGATCAACGCGCGCATGAAGCCCGATCTGCTACGGCGACTGCGCGCCGTCCAGGAGAACTTCGTCTGCGCGCTGCTGCGGCACAACACCCCCTAGCGTTCGGTCACCTTGCCGTCGGCGACCTCCAGGCGGCGGGTGACGTGGACCGCGTCGAGCATGCGCCGGTCGTGGGTGACCAGGAGGAGGGTGCCCTCGTAGGCGTCCAGGGCCGACTCCAGTTGCTCGATGGCCGGCAGGTCGAGGTGGTTGGTGGGCTCGTCCAGGACCAGGAGGTTGACGCCCCTGCCCTGGAGGAGGGCTAGGGCGGCGCGGGTGCGTTCGCCCGGGGAGAGGGTGGCGGCCGAGCGCAGGACGTGGTCGGTCTTCAGGCCGAACTTGGCCAGGAGGGTGCGGACCTCGACCGGTTCGGTGTCCGGGACCGCCGCGCGGAAGGCGTCCAGCAGCAATTCCTCGCCGTGGAAGAGCTTGCGGGCCTGGTCGACCTCGCCGATCAGGACGCCGGAGCCGAGGGACGCCTGGCCTGCGGTCAGGGGGATACGGCCGAGCAGGGCGCCCAGCAGGGTCGACTTGCCCGCGCCGTTGGCGCCCGTGACCGCCACCCGGTCCGCCCAGTCGATCTGCAGGGACACCGGGCCCAGGGTGAAGTCGCCGCGTCGTACCTCGGCGTCCCGCAGGGTCGCGACCACCGCGCCCGAGCGGGGTGCCGAGGCGATCTCCATGCGCAGTTCCCACTCCTTGCGCGGCTCCTCGACCACCTCCAGGCGCTCGATCATGCGCTGGGTCTGACGGGCCTTCGCGGCCTGCTTCTCGCTGGCCTCGCTGCGGAACTTGCGGCCGATCTTGTCGTTGTCGTTGCCCGCCTTGCGCCGGGCGTTCTTGACGCCCTTGTCCATCCAGGAGCGCTGCATCTGCGCCCGGTCCTGGAGGGCGGCCTTCTTGTCGGCGTACTCCTCGTAGTCGTCGCGGGCGTGCCGGCGGGCCACCTCGCGCTCCTCCAGGTAGGCCTCGTAGCCGCCGCCGTAGAGGTTGATCTGCCGCTGGGCGAGGTCGAGTTCGAGGACCTTGGTGACGGTGCGGGTGAGGAACTCGCGGTCGTGGCTGACGACGACCGTGCCGGCGCGCAGTCCGGAGACAAAGCGTTCTAGGCGCTCCAGGCCGTCGAGGTCGAGGTCGTTCGTGGGCTCGTCCAGCAGGAAGACGTCGTAGCGCGACAGCAGCAGCGAGGCCAGTCCGGCCCGCGCCGCCTGGCCGCCGGACAAAGAGGTCATCGGCTGGTCCAGGTCCACGGCAAGACCCAGCGAGTCGGCGACCTCCTCCGCCCGCTCGTCGAGGTCGGCGCCGCCCAGGTCCAGCCAGCGCTCCAGGCTCGTCGCATACGCGTCGTCCGCGCCGGGCGCCCCGTCGACGAGGGCCTGCGTCGCCTCGTCCATGACCCGCTGGGCCTCGGCGACTCCGGTACGGCGGGCCAGGAACTGCCGCACGGTCTCGCCGGGCCGCCGCTCCGGCTCCTGCGGCAGGTGCCCGACGGTCGCCGTCGGCGGGGACAGCCGCAGCACGCCCTCCTCCGGTGCGGTCAGCCCGGCGAGCAGCCGCAGCAGCGTGGACTTGCCCGCACCGTTGGCCCCGACCAGGCCGATCACATCTCCCGGCGCCACGACGAGGTCGAGCCCGCTGAACAGGGAACGGTCACCGTGTCCGGCGGCGAGATTCTTGGCGACGAGGGTGGCGGTCACAGGGGACGATCCTAGTGGCCGGGGCGGATCGGACGTGCCGGGTTTTCGGGCGCATGAGATCGCCGGGAGCGGTAACGCCCCCAAGGGGCGCGGGGCTGTATCGATATGCGGCTCCGCCGCGTGGGCGCGACCAGCCCCTACGGACCCGCAGCCGCCCGACGGCATTTCGCGCCACCCCCTACGGCGCACTACCTCGCCATCGCCTCCACCAACACACCCCCCGCCGTCCGAGCCACCACGAACGACTCCCCCTTCACCGCCTTCGCGTCCAACGCGATCCGATGCCGCCCCGCCTCCAGCACCCCGTCGAACACCTCATGGATGCGCGTGCGGTACAAAAAATCGAGGCGGTACGCCGTCAGCCGCACCCGGCACGGCGACGTGACCTCGACGCCCGCCTCGCCGTCGGCGGCGACCAGACGGGTCAGCCGGCGCTGTTCCACCGGGCTGCGGTCCAACGCGTGCTCGATCTGGGCGACCAGCAACGGCACGATCGGCGCGAGGCCGACCACGTACGCCACCTCGACCCCGGCCGCCGTGAAGGCGCGGCGCACGGTGGCCCGCTGCTCCTCGCCGATCGCGTGGCCGAAGGCGACGGCGCCGTAGGTGCGCAGTTCGTCGGCGGGGACGCCGCTGACGTCATGGGTGATCTCGGCGCCGATGCCGATGGTGCGCAGGGCGGCGGCGAGCTTGGCCAGGACGGCGACGCGGGCGCCGATGAGGAGCACCCGGCGGCGCGGTGCCTCGGCCTCGGCGCCGAGCAGGGAGCCCAGCGCGTCGCGGTACTCGGCGCCGCGGAAGCGGAAGGGCCCGATGCCGTGGTAGCCGTTGAGCTGCAGGTCGGCGTGTTCCTCGGTCTGCCAGGCGAAGTCCCGCCAGATGAAGTCGCCGCCCTCCTTGTCGATGACCGCGGTGACGGCGCCGCAGGCGAGGTCCGCGCACTCAGGGCAGCCGTAGATGACGTACCGTCCGCCCGGCAGCGGGGCTTCCGCCTCCAGGAGCAGGCTGCGGACGTGTGCGGTGAAGATGGCGGGCGGTACGTCGGAGGCGAGCGGGGAGACGGCGTCGAGGTCGGAGAGCTGGAACAGCAGCGGGCGTCCGTCGACGATGAAGTCCACGAAGTCCCGGTGCACCTGGTAACCGCCGTCGGCGAGGACGCCACCGGCACGCATCGCCGGTGCCAGGCCGAAGGTCGCGTACTCGGCAGACATGCTGTGAGTATCCCCAGAGCGAGACCGGTATGAGCGCGGCATGACATATTCCGCTACGTCCCGGCATGGGAAACGAACAGGTGGGCGAGGTTGCCGGGGCCGGCCGGAGTGCGGGAGCGCACGGGGGCGGCCGGGCTCACCGGCGCCCCCGCGCGCACCGCTCACGCGTGGTCGTGGCCCAGCGGGTCGCCCTCCGCTTCGGTGCCGGGGCCCGGGCCGACCTTGATCTCGAATTCGCCGTCGTACTCCTTGTGGCCCGTGATCACGGCGAGTTCGACGGCCTGGGAGCCCATCTGGCCGCGCACGATGACCGGGTCCCGGCGCAGATCGCGCATGAGGGCGAAGCACATGACGATCATCACCAGGACGAAGGGCGCGGCGGCCAGGATCGTGAGGTTCTGCAGGCCGGTGAGCGCGTCGCCCTTGCCGCTGCCGATCAGCAGCATGATGGCGGCGACGGCTCCGGTCACGACGCCCCAGAACACCACGACGAAGCGGCCGGGTTCGAGGGCGCCCTTCTGGGAGAGCGTGCCCATCACGATGGAGGCGGCGTCGGCTCCGGAGACGAAGAAGATGCCGACCAGGATCATCACGAGCAGGCTGGTGACGATGGCGATGGGGAACTCCCGGAGCACGGCGAAGAGTTGGCCCTCGGGGGTGTCCTCGCCGCCGAGCCCGCCGCCTTCCTTCACCCGCATCGCCGTACCGCCGAAGATCGCGAACCAGAGAAGGCTGACGGTGCTGGGCACGAGGATGACGCCGCCGATGAACTGCCGGATGGTGCGGCCGCGGCTGATGCGGGCGATGAACATGCCGACGAAGGGCGTCCAGGAGATCCACCAGGCCCAGTAGAAGACGGTCCAGCTTCCGAGCCAGTCCGCGACGCCCTCGCCGCCGCTGGCCTCGGTGCGGCCGGCGAGCTGGGTCAGGTCGCCGAGGTAGGAGAAGAGCGAGGTGGGCAGCAGGTCGAGGACGATGATCGTGGGGCCCGCGATGAACACGAAGAGCGCCAGGATCAGGGCGAGCACCATGTTGATGTTGGACAGCCACTGGATGCCGCGTTCGATGCCGGAGACGGCCGAGGCGACGAAAGCCAGGGTCAGTACGGCGATGATCGCGACGAGCAGGCCGGTGCTCACGTCGTCCATCCAGTCCAGCTCCCGGAAGCCGGAGCCGATCTGGAGCGCGCCGAGTCCGAGGGAGGCCGCGGAGCCGAAGACGGTGGCGATGATCGCGAGGATGTCGATCACCCGTCCTCCGACGCCGCCCGCGTGCTTCTCCCCGATCAGCGGTGTGAAGACCGCGCTGATGGTCTGGCGGCGGCGTTTGCGAAAGGTGCTGTAGGCGATGGCGAGTCCCACGACCGCGTAGATCGCCCAGGGATGCAGCGTCCAGTGGAAGAGAGTCGTGGCCATCGCAGTCTCCATGCGTTCGCCGGAGCCTGCGGGGTCCGTGCCCGGAGGCGGGGTCGTGTAGTGCGCGAGGGGTTCGCTGACGCCGTAGAACATCAGGCCGATGCCCATTCCGGCGCTGAACATCATCGCGACCCAGGACACGGTCCGGAACTCGGGTTCCTCGCCCTCGGCGCCCAGGTGGATGCGGCCGTAGCGGCTGATCGCGAGCCACAGGGCGAAGATCACAAAGCCCGAGGCGGCCAGCATGAAGGCCCAGCCGCCGTTGTGGATCAGGCCGCCCAGCATCCTCGAGGACACGCTCTCCAGCGAGTCCGTGGCCGCCCAGCCCCAGATAACGAAGGCCACGGTGATGGCGGCGGTGACCCCGAACACCACTTGGTCGGTGTGGTGTCCCGAGGAGTCCACAGGACTCTTCGGGACACCACCCCTCTTCTTCAGATCATCGGTCATCAGCGGCGCCTTCCCCTGGAGACCGTGGATACGCCGGTTTCCACGCCGGTTCCACGTCGTTTCCCAGGACCTACCACAGGATCCGCCGCCGGCAGCCGCTTCAGCAGTCGGTGTCGGGCTCACCGACCGTGAGGTGGTACGGGGCGCGCTCGTCCAGGAGCAGGGGGACGAGGGCGCGCAGGGACTGACGGAGCGGGACATAGGTGCCGTGGGTCCGCACTCCGTGCAGGGCGAGTTCGTCCTTCACCTGCGCGTACTGGTCGTCGGTGAGCCGGTAGCCGCAGGGCGGGTCCTGGATCACCTCGGTCGGCTCGGGCGGGTCGTTGTCGGCGCCGCCGACGTACACCGGACCGGTGTCGGCGTAGCCGGTGAGGCGAGCCAGTCCGGTCGCCGCCTCGACTTGTGCGCGACGGGCGTCGGTGAAGTCGAACAAGCCCTCCAGCGCGGCGAGTTGGGAGTGCACCCGGCGCCGGTTGTTCAGGGCCTCGTCGGCCTGCTCCGCCTCGGTGAGCGGGTCGACGCGGCTCTCGATGAGCAGGCCCACCGAGTGCTTGACGCCGGACATGTTCCGCAGGATGCGCTCCTGGCCGTCACCGGCGACCTGGCGGATCGGCTCGCCCGTCTCGGGGTCGGTCCAGATGCCGTAGGTGCCGGTCGAGTAGCCGCCGTGCGCCGCGGCGGGGCGCACATACGACTCGGACAGGGTCCGCGCCGCGTCGTGGACGTGGTCGTCCGTGTTGAGGTTGCGCGGCCACAGGTCGAACAGGTCCTTGTCGTAGTACGGGGGTGTGGCGCCGTACTCGTGCAGGTCGTAGATGACGTCGGGGCGCTGGTCGCGGATGACGGCGGCCAGGGCCCGGCCCTCGGCGGTCGCCAGGGCGACGTGGTCGCGGTTGATGTCCACGCCGTCGCTGTTGCCGCGGGTGCCGGCGGCCCGGCCGTCGGGGTTGGCGGTGGGCAGGACGAGCAGGGTGGTGCGTTCCAGGAAGCGCCGGGTCCGCCGGTCCTTGGCGTAGGCCAGGTCGCGGACGGTGGACAGGCAGGCCTCGCGGCCGGAGGGTTCGTCGCCGTGCTGGCTGCACACGAGCAGCACCTTGTTGGGCGCGGGGCGTTCGCCGATCCGTACGAGCTGGAGCGGGCGGCCCTGCTTGGTCGTCCCGATCCGGGCGACCAAGACCCGGTCGCTCGCCTTGTCGACCGTGGCCAGGAGCCTGTGCTCCTCGCCCTGGCTGGTCCAGCGGGCGCCGCCCGACTCCTCGAAGCCGGTGCGGGGCGGGGATTCGGCGGCATGGGCCGGAATGGCCACGAGGGATGCGGCGAGGGCCGCCGCCGCGGTCAGGGTGAGTGCTCGGATGCGGGTCACCGGCCTGCCTCCGGGATGCGGTGGTCGGGGCGCGGGGCGGTCGTCACACCGTCGAGGCGCTTCGCCGCGGGGGCGGCTGACGGGGCGTCGGCGGTGGCGCGTGCGAAGGCGGGGGCTCCGCCGACCAGCGGGACGCGGGCCTTCGTACGGGAGAGGTCGAGGGTGAGGGTCGGCTTGGTGGACGGCGGGTCGATCAGGTCCTTGTCCGTGCCCGCGACGATCAGGGCGAGGCGGTGGCCGGCCGGGACGACGTGGTCGGTGGCGGCGAGGTCCAGGGTGATCGTGTACGGCTTGCCCGGGGTGAGCGGTACGCCCGTCAGGTCCGAGGCGTGGTTGCCGAGGTCGGCCCAGCCGCGGCTGACGACCGTGTGGTCGACGTCGGCGGTCTTGGCCTTCGTCTCCTTGAAGCAGGCGCTGTCACCCGTGGTGCTCGCGCCCCAGCAGGTGCGGTCGGTGAGCGTGGTGATGCCCTCGCCGCTCGCCGCGTAGTCGCGGATGGTGTCGGGGCCGAGGTCGACCAGGACGGCCGAGAGGTGGGCCGTGGAGGTGGTCGGGGTGGCGGTGACGGTGACCTGCGAGGAGCCGGACAGGCGCAGGTCCCGGGTGAGCGGGCCGGTCACGAAGCCGGCCTTGTCGGGAGTCGGCCGGTCGATGTTCGCGGCCCAGTCGGACTCGCCGCGCTGCGGGTCGTCGGTGAAGGTCTCGGTGCCCTTGCCCTTGCTCAGGCCCAGGGTGCCGACGCCCGCCTGGCTGCCCTTGGCCGGGCGCAGGGTGGTGG
The DNA here is from genome assembly GCF_049974585.1 of Streptomyces sp. UG1. Classification (NCBI taxonomy): domain Bacteria; kingdom Bacillati; phylum Actinomycetota; class Actinomycetes; order Kitasatosporales; family Streptomycetaceae; genus Streptomyces; species Streptomyces sp. UG1. Next base: position 64,163 of record NZ_JBNGGG010000007.1, read on the forward strand.
TGCCGGTGCCGCGCGGGGGCCAGGCCTGGGAGGTCACCCACTGGTCGGGGTGGCGCTCGATGTCGGCCATCGGCTCGCGGTCGATGCCGTTGTCGTAGCCGAGGAGTTCGTGGTCGAACCAGCGGTGCAGGGTGCGCACCCACTCGGCGCGGCGGAAGTCGAAGGGGTCGACGTGGCCGGTCTGGGAGAGCCAGATCTTGCGCTCGACGCCGTTCTTCGCCAGGGCGTCCCACCACTGGCCGACGTGCTTCATCCGGACGTTGAGGTCCTGCATGCCGTGGATCAGGAACACGCTCGCCCTGACCTTGGCCGCGTCCTTCACGTAGTCGCGCTCGGTCCACAGCGGCGTCCAGTCGCCGGTGCGCGGGGCGCCGTCGACGAGCATCCGCTGGACGGCGCCGCACTTGGCGCGGGCGTCGGGGCTGTCGACGTAGTTGGACAGCCAGTCGGGGCCGGAGTCGTAGAGCGGGGCGCCCTGCTGGAAGTAGTAGTCGTACCAGGAGGAGATGGCGCTGATCGGCACGATCGTCTTCAGGCCCTCGACGCCGGTCGCGGCGACGCCGTTGGCGATGGTGCCGTCCCAGCTCTTGCCGATCATGCCGGTGCGGCCGTTGGTCCAGGTGGCCCGGGCCTTGGTGGTGCCGGTGCGGGTGGTGTATGCCTTGGCGCGGCCGTTCAGCCAGTCGACGACGGCCTTCGCGGACAGGATGTCGGAGCGGCCGCCCACGTCCACACAGCCGTCGGAGCGGTTGGTGCCGGCGAGGTCGACGCCGACGAACGCGTAGCCGCGGGGCACGAAGTAGTTGTCGTAGAACAGCGGCATCTGGACGACGTCGCCGTCGGCGTCGTACGTCTTCTTCTGGCCCTCGTTGCCGCGCCCGCAGCAGGAGTAGTACGGGCTGGCGTCCATGATGACGGGTACCTTGCGGCCCCGGGCGGCGGCTTCGCGGGGCCGGACGATGTCGACGGCGACGCGGTCGCGCTTGCCGTCGCGGTCGAGGTCGAGTCCGGTGTCGACCCATACGGCCTCGCGGATGGCGTCGTCGTAGGAGTAGACGGGCTTGCTCTCCCGCGGCGCGGCATGGGCCGCCGCGGGGGTGAGGAGCGTGGCCAGCAGGGCGGCCACGGCCGCTGTCGCGAGCGGTCTCCAGATCGTGAAGCGCGTGCGTTTCGGCATGCGCGGACGGTACATCGGTCAACTCCCGTGCAGAAGAGGGCATCTGACGGCACATGACGTCTCCTGTGGCCGATAAACATCCGTGTGGCGGATTCACTCATGTCGGCCGAATGGCGATCGTGTGACCGCAGTGATCATGGACACGCGGGAGGCACGGGTACTCAATGGGCTCCGGACAGTCTTGGGCCCCTACGACTTGGAGCTTTCGTGCACCGCAGAATCACGGCGCCGGGCGCACTCGCAGTTGCCTCCCTGATGCTGGCGATCCCGGCCTCGGCGGCGAGTCACTCCCCCGGCGCCTCGGGCATCGGCGACCCCTACTACCCGGCCTACGGCAACGGCGGCTACGACGTCTCCCACTACGACCTGCGGCTGAAGTACCAGCCGGCCACGGACGAGCTGGCGGGCACGGCGACGTTGCTGGCGAAGACCACGCAGGACCTCTCCCGCTTCAACCTGGACTTCCTGCTGGACGTCCAAGAGGTGCGGGTCAACGGCGCGAAGGCGTCGTTCGCGACGTCGGGCGAGCACGAGCTCGAGATCACGCCGAAGCAGCCCCTGGCCAAGGGCACGGCCATCACCGTGGTGGTGCGCTACCGGGGTGTGCCGTCGTCGAAGGAGGCCTACGGCTTCACCTCGTGGCTGCGCACCCCGGACGGCGGTGTCGCGGCGGGCGAGCCCGAGGCGGCCTGGTGGTGGTTCCCGAGCAATGACCACCCGCTGGACAAGGCGACCTACGACGTGTCGGTGCAGGTGCCGGACGGCACGCAGTTCGTCTCCAACGGCACGCTCCGGTCGACGAGTTCCCGGGCCGGCTGGACCCGCTACAACTGGCGCTCCAACAAGCCGCAGGCCACCTATCTGGCCACCTTCGCGGCAGGCAGATTCGACGTCACCACGGGAACCTCCGAGAGTGGGATTCCGGTCATCAACGCCTACAGCAAGGACCTGGGCGACCATGCGGGGGCCGCGCGGGCGAGCATCGAGCGGACCGGGGAGATCGCCGACTGGCTGAGCGAGTACTTCGGGCCGTACCCGTACAACGCGCTCGGCGGCTATGTGCCGAACACGACCACCGGGTACGCGCTGGAGACGCAGACCCGGCCGTACTACAGCCCGCGCAACTTCGCCAACGGGTCGAACACGTCCGTCGTGGTCCATGAGTTGGCCCATCAGTGGTGGGGCGACAGCGTGTCCGTCAAGGACTGGAAGGACATCTGGATCAACGAGGGCTTCGCGCGGTACGCGCAGTGGCTGTGGTCGGAGCACGAGGGCGAGGGGACGGCGCAGGAGATCGCCGACTACGTGTACGCCTCGCGGCCGGCCGACGACGCGTTCTGGACGGTCAAGCCCGGTGACCCCGGGCCGGAGAACCAGTTCCACATCGCGGTCTACGACCGGGGCGCACTGACCCTTCAGGCGCTGCGCAACGAGATCGGGGACGAGGCGTTCTTCGCCGTCCTCAAGGGCTGGCCGCAGAAGTTCGCCCACGGCAACGCCTCGGTGGCCGACTTCGAGCGGTACGCCGAGGAGGTGTCCGGCAAGCCGCTGGCGGCGCTGTTCGACACCTGGCTGTTCCAGCCGTCGAAGCCGGCGGCGGGCACGGCGCGGGCGGCGTCGATCGCGAAGGGTTCGGCGGCTCCGGCGCAGCCGAAGTCGTGGAAGAAGATCGCGGCGACGAACGGCGTGCACGAACACGAACACGAACACGAGAACGGGCACTGACGACTTACGGCTTCGGGGTCGTCGCCTCCAACTCGGCCACCCGTACGAGGAGTTCGTCCCGCCCGATCGCGTCCGTCTCCGTCGCCGGCACCGTGCACGCGTGGGCGCCGGCGACCGTGCCGTACAGGGCGCTGCGGCGGGGTGTCTCACGGTTCAGCCAGGCGTAGAGGAACGCGGCGGCGAAGGCGTCGCCCGCGCCGTTGGAGTCCACCACCGGCGCGGGCGGCGGCACGGCGGGCAGACGCGTCAGCTCGTCGTCGGCCAGTACGTACGCGCCCTTCGCGCCGGCCGTGGCCACGACCACCTCGGCCCGGCCCCGGTCGGCGATCCGGCGCATCGTGCGCTCGGGGTCGGGCAGGGCGGCGGCGGACAGGAAGACGACGTCCGCCGCGTGCGCGAACGGCTCGTGGTACCGGTTCTCGCCGTCCCAGTCGTGCAGGTCCGTGGACAGCGTCGCGCCCGACTCGCGCAGGAGCGGCAGGCAGTGGGCGCCCGGCTGGGTGATGGTGACGTGGACGTGGCGGCTCGCCCCGGCCAGGGCGCGCACCGTGGACTGCGGGAAGCGGTCGTCGGGGTGGCCGCGGCTGGTGTCGTACAGCGACAGTCGTCTGCCGTCGGGGCCGACGAGATTGACGGCACGCTTCGTCCCCGCGGGCTGCGGGACCGCGGTGAGCGCGATGCCCTTCTCGCCGTGCAGGGCGCGGATGAGGTCGCCCTCGGGGTCGTCGCCGAGCATGTCGAGGTGGTGGACGCGCAGACCGAGGGCGGCCAGGCCCAGGGCCACGAAGTCGCCGGTCTGTCCCGCGCGGGTGCGGATCCCCGAATCGATCGTGTAGCTGTCGGCGTACGGCAACGGCAGCTCCGGCACGTGCACGACGGTGTCCACACCCGCACCGCCCAGCACGAGCACGTCGATGTCCCGACTCAACTCCCGCCCTCCCCATGGTCGTAGACGGTGACGGCGATCCCCCGCCGCACCAGCTTCTCCTGGATCAGCGGCTCGATCCGGGACCACTTGCCACCCGCCAAGCCGCACCCTATTCGGGGCATGTGGACGGACGCGCCGAGTTCGGCGGCCTTGTCGGCCAGCCTCTCGAGCCCCGCGGCGATCGCCTCATAGCGCACGGGCACCCCCTTGCTGCCCGTGCTGATGCCGCGCTGGCCGATGATGTTGGCCACCCAGACGTATGGCTCGACCTGGACGAACTGGGCCGCGCCCAAGCCGAAGTCGTTCGAGGCGCGGTCGCGGTGCCAGGCGCGGTAAGCCTTCTCCGGTTCCGGCCAGCGGCGCGATATGGCCAGGACGAAGCCCTTCCCCCATCCCCCGATGTCATTGCAGACATGGGCGATCACCTTGACGCCCTTCACCGACGGAATGGTGGCGTCACCTCGGATGTAAGCAATCTCCGACATGACGCCACCGTAGAGGCCGCCACTGACAACGGGCCCCCGACTACTTCGTGAGCTCGGCCAGTTCCTGGTCCTCCGCCTTGGTGACCCGGCGTCGGATCGCGTACCAGCCGCCGACCAGCAGTACGGCGATGGCGGGGATCAGCAGCAGGGTCTTGCGGCCGACCTCGGGGTCGTTCCACATCATGGCGAGGCAGGCCAGGAGGAAGGCGATCGTGGTGATCTCCGTGACCGGGCTGCCGGGGAGGCGGAAGGAGGGGCGGGTCACCAGGCCCGCCCTGGCGCGGCGGACGAAGATCAGGTGGCAGACCATGATGATCACCCAGGTCGAGATGATGCCGAGCGAGGCCACGTTCAGCACGATCTCGAAGGCCTGGCCGGGCACCAGGTAGTTCAGGCCGACGCCGAGCACGCACACCGCGCAGGTCAGCAGGATGCCTCCGTAAGGGACCTGGCTGCGGTTCATACGGGCCGTGAACCTGGGCGCCGAACCCGCCATCGCCATGGAGCGCAGGATGCGGCCGGTGGAGTACAGGCCGGAGTTGAGGGAGGACATCGCCGCCGTGAGCACGACCAGGTTCATCACGTCGCCCGCCGCCGGGACGCCGATCTTCGACAGGACCGTGACGAAGGGGCTCTGGTCGGCCGAGTAGACCGAGCCGGGAAGCAGCAGGGCGAGCAGGACGACCGAGCCGACGTAGAAGAGGCCGACGCGCCACATGATCGAGTTCACCGCGCGCGGGACGACCTTCTCCGGCTGCGCGGTCTCGCCCGCGGCGACGCCGACCAGCTCCAGCGCGGCGTACGCGAAGATCACGCCCTGCATGACCAGGACGACGGGCATCAGGCCGTGCGGGAAGACGCCGCCGTTGTCGGTGATCACGCTCAGGCCCGGGGTCCGGCCGCCGACCTCGTGCCGGGTGGCCAGCAGGAAGACGCCGACGAACATGAAGCCGACGAGCGTGGCGACCTTGATGATCGCGAACCAGAACTCCATCTCGCCGAAGATCTTCACCGAGATCAGGTTCACCGCCAGCACGACGGCCAGCGCGATCAGGGCGAGCGTCCACTGGGGGATGCTTGTGAACATGCTCCAGTAGTGCGTGTAGAGCGCGATCGCGGTGATGTCGGCGATACCGGTCGTCGACCAGTTCAGGAAGTACATCCAGCCGGCGACATAGGCGCCCTTCTCGCCGAGGAACTCGCGCGCGTACGACACGAAGGAGCCGGACGAGGGGCGGTAGAGGACCAGTTCACCGAGGGCCCTGACCACGAAGAAGGCGAAGATGCCGCAGACCAGGTAGGCGATGGCCAGCGCCGGGCCCGCGTCGTGGAGGCGGCCGCCGGCGCCCAGGAAGAGGCCGGTGCCGATGGCCCCGCCGATGGCGATCATGTTGACGTGGCGGGCCTTGAGGTCCTTGCTGTAACCGGCGTCGCCCGCGTCCGCGGGCACCTGGGCCGCGTCGGTGGGGGTTGCGGCCACTGCCGTGTTCACGGCGTCCTTGCTCACGGGGTACCACTCTCTGGTGCGCCCGAGCGGATCGCGCTCGGGTGTCCGGACGTACGTATGGCCTGCGCCTTCGGTAAAGGCACAGACCAAGGGCCCACCTTCCCCCACGGAACACGGCTCATGCGGTGGCACATGTCACACAGCGTCACTTCTCACACGGCCGTCCCACCGGTCCCGGCGGGTGTCACAGCACTGGTGAGACAGCGATACTGCTGCACATGACGACCGGCACCGGCGAACCGACCCTCACCATCGACGAACTGGCCGCGCGGGCGGGTATGACGGTCCGCACGGTGCGGTTCTACGGCACCAAGGGGCTGCTGCCGCCTCCGGTGATCGGTCCGCGCAGAGTCGGGCACTACGGGCGTGCGCACCTGGCCCGGCTCGCGCTCATCGAGGAGCTTCAGCAGCAGGGCATGACGCTGGCGGCCATCGAGCGGTACGTCCAGCAGCTCCCGCCCGACCTGGACGCCCATGACCTCGCCATTCACCGGGCCGTGGTGGCCTCCTGGGCGCCGGACGCCGTGGAGACGGTGCCGCGGGCGGAGCTGGAGCGGCGGGCGGGGCGGGCGCTCGGTGACGAGGACGTGGAGCGGCTGACCGCGATGGGGGTGATCGAGGCCGGTGACGGCGGCTACCGCGTCGACCTCGGGCTGCTGCGGCTCGGCGTCGGGTTGCTGGACGTGCCGCTGTCACAGGAGGCGATCCTCGCGGCCCGCAAGGTCCTCATCGAGCACTCGCGCGCCGCCGCGCACGAGCTGTCCCAGCTCTTTCGCGGCGAGGTCGCGCAACGGGCCGCCGAGGACGTGAAGTCGCTGTCCGCCTCCATGCAACCCGTGGTGGTACAGGCCCTGTTGACGACCTTCCAGCGGTCGCTCAAGGAGGAGCTCCGGGAGTGGCTGGGCGGCATCCCGGAGCCGAAGGAAGACAGCGCGGAAGGCGGCGCGGAGGAGCGCGGATCGGTCTGACACGCCGCCCCCGCTCTCGCCCCGTGGGGCGAGAGCGGGATGCCGATACGGGATCAGTCGCTGAAGGTCTCGCCCTTCTCCGCCTTCTCCACCAGCAGCGCCGGTGGCGTGAACCGCTCCCCGTACGCCGCCGCCAGCTCACGCGCGCGTGCCACGAAGCCGGCGACACCGCCGTCGTAGCCGTTGATGTACTGCAGGACACCGCCCGTCCAGCCGGGGAACCCGATGCCGAAGATGGAGCCGATGTTGGCGTCGGCGACGGACGTCAGCACGCCCTCCTCCAAGAGCCGGACCGTGTCCAGGGCCTCGGAGAACAGCATGCGCTCCTGCATGTCCCGGAACGGGATCCGCGTGCCCTCGCGCGTGAAGTGCTCACGCAGCCCCGGCCACAGAGCGGTGCGCTTGCCGTTCTCGTCGTAGTCGTAGAAGCCCGCGCCGCCGCTGCGCCCGGTGCGGCCGAACTCGTCGACCATGCGGTCGATGACGGTCTCGGCGGGGTGGGCCGTCCAGGTGCCGCCCGCCTCCTGAACGGCCCGCTTCGACTCGTTGCGGATCTTGCGGGGCAGCGTGAGCGTCAGTTCGTCCATCAGGGACAGGACCTTGGCGGGGTAGCCCGCCTGCGCCGCCGCCTGTTCGACCGACGCGGGCTCGATGCCCTCGCCGACCATCGCCACGCCCTCGTTGATGAAGTGGCCGATGACCCGGGAGGTGAAGAAGCCGCGCGAGTCGTTCACGACGATCGGCGTCTTGTTGATCTGCCGGACCAGGTCGAAGGCGCGGGCCAGCGCCTCGTCGCCCGTCCGCTCGCCCTTGATGATCTCGACGAGGGGCATCTTGTCGACGGGCGAGAAGAAGTGCAGGCCGATGAAGTCGACGGGGCGGTCGACGCCCTCGGCGAGCAGGGTGATCGGGAGCGTGGAGGTGTTGGAGCACAGCAGCGCGTCCGGCTCGACGATGCTCTGGATCTCCTGGAACACCTTGTGCTTGAGCTCGGGGTTCTCGAAGACCGCCTCGATCACCGCATCGCAGCCCGCGAGGTCGGCAGGGTCGGCCGTCGGCGTGATGCGGGCGAGCAGCGCGTCGGCCTTCTCCTGTGTCGTACGGCCCCGGGAGACCGCCTTGGCGCACAGCTTCTCGGAGTAGCCCTTGCCCTTGGCGGCCGCTTCCGCCGAGACGTCCTTGAGGACCACTTCGATGCCCGCGCGGGCGCACGAGTAGGCGATGCCGGCGCCCATCATCCCGGCGCCCAGGACGGCGGCCTTGCGGACCTTTCGCGGCTCGATGCCCTTGGGGCGGTTGGCGCCGGAGTTGACGGCCTGGAGGTCGAAGAAGAACGCCTGGATCATGTTCTTCGAGGTCTGGCCCGCCGCCAGCTCCACGAAGTAGCGCGCCTCGATGACCTGCGCGGTCTCGAAGTCGACCTGGGAGCCCTCGACGGCGGCCGCGAGGATGCCCCGCGGGGCCGGGTAGGGGGCGCCGTTGGTCTGCTTGCGCAGATTGGCCGGGAAGGCGGGCAGGTTGGCCGCGAACTTGGGGTTGGCGGGCGTGCCGCCGGGGATCCGGTAGCCCGGCCGGTCCCAGGGCTGCTGCGACTCGGGGTGGGCCTCGATGAAGGCGCGGGCCTTGGCGAGCAGTTCCTCCTGGGTGGTGGCCACGTCGTCGATCAGGCCGTTGTTCAGGGCGCGCCGCGGGCTGTACTGGGTGCCCTGGAGGAGGACCTTCAGCAGGGCGTCGGCGATGCCGAGGAGGCGGACGGTGCGCACGACGCCGCCTCCGCCGGGCAGCAGGCCGAGGGTGACCTCGGGGCAGCCGATCTTGGAGCCGGGGGCGTCCAGGGCGATGCGGTGGTGGCAGGCGAGGGCGATCTCGTAACCGCCGCCGAGGGCCGCGCCGTTCATCGCGGCGACGACCGGCTTGCCGAGGGTCTCGATGCGGCGCAGGTTCCGCTTGATGGCCATGCCGCCGTCGAACAGCTCCTGTGCCGTCTCGGGCGTGACGCGAATCAGGTCGCGCAGGTCGCCGCCCGCGAAGAAGGTCTTCTTGGCGGAGGTGATGATGACCCCGCGGATGGTGTCCTTCTCGGCCTCCAGCCGGTCGGTGATCACGGCGAGGGAGTCGCGGAACGCCTGGTTCATGGTGTTCGCGGACTGGTCGGGGTCGTCCAGGACGAGGGTGACGACGCCGGCGCGGTCCTGTTCCCAGCGGATGGTGGTGGATTCAGTGCTCATGAGGAAGTGCTCCGTGTGATCCGTCGTATCCGTCGGGAGGGGGTCAGATGCGCTCGACGATGGTGGCGACGCCCATGCCGCCGCCCACGCACAGGGTGGCCAGGCCGTACCGCTTGTCCTGGCGCTCCAGTTCGTCGACGAGCGTGCCGAGGATCATCGCGCCGGTCGCGCCGAGGGGGTGGCCGAGGGCGATCGCGCCGCCGTTGACGTTGACCTTGTCCAGGGACAGGCCCATGTCCTTCACGAAGCGCAGGACGACCGCGGCGAAGGCCTCGTTGATCTCGACGAGGTCGATGTCGTCGATGGTCAGCCCGGCCTTGGCGAGCGCCTTGCGGGTGGCGGGGGCGGGGCCGGTGAGCATGATGGTGGGCTCGGAGCCGGACACGGCGGCGGAGACGATCCGCGCGCGGGGCGTGAGGCCGTAGCGCTCGCCGACCTCGCGCGAGCCGACGGCGACCAGCGAGGCGCCGTCGACGATGCCGGAGGAGTTGCCCGCGTGGTGGACGTGGTCGATCTTCTCGACCCAGTGGTACCGCTGCAGCGCCACGGCGTCGAAGCCGCCCAGGTCGCCGATGTCCGCGAAGGACGGCTTCAGCTTGGCGAGGGAATCGGCGGTGGTGCCGGGACGCATGTGCTCGTCGTGGTCGAGGACGACGAGGCCGCTGCGGTCCTTGACCGGGACGACGGAGCGGTCGAAGCGGCCCTCCTTCCAGGCCGTCGCCGCCCGCTCCTGCGAGAGTGCCGCGTACTCGTCGACGTCACGCCGCGTGAAGCCCTCGATGGTGGCGATGAGGTCGGCGCCGATGCCCTGCGGCACGAAGTTGACGGCGAGGTTGGTCATCGGGTCGTTGAACCAGGCGCCGCCGTCCGAGGCCATCGGCACCCGGGACATGGACTCGACGCCGCCCGCGAGGACGAGGTCCTCCCAGCCGGAGCGCACCTTGGCGGCGGCCAGGTTGACGGCCTCCAGGCCCGAGGCACAGAAGCGGTTCTCCTGGACGCCGGCCACCGTGTCCGGCAGCCCGGCGGCGATCGCGGCGATGCGGGCGATGTCGGAGCCCTGGTCGCCGACGGGCCCGACGACACCGAGGACGATGTCGTCGACGGCGGCCGGGTCGAGGTCCGGGAAGCGGTCGCGGATCTCGTGGATGAGGCCGACGACCAGGTCGATGGGCTTGGTGCCGTGCAGGGCGCCGTTCGCCTTGCCGCGGCCGCGCGGGGTGCGGATCGCGTCGTACACGTACGCTTCGGTGCTCACGAGGAAGCCTTTCGGGGTGAGGGTCAGCCGAGCGGAAGAGCTTCAGCCGAGCAGGGAACGGCCGATGATCTCCTTCATGATCTCGGTCGTCCCGCCGTAGATGGTCTGGATGCGGCCGTCGGTGAAGGCCCGGGCCACGGGGTACTCGCTCATGTAGCCGTAGCCGCCGTGCAGTTGGAGGCAGCGGTCGGCGACGCGCTTTTGCAGCTCGGTCGCCCACCACTTGGCCATGGAGGCGTGGACGGCGTCGAGTTCGCCGTCCGAGTGGTCCTCGATGCAGCGGTCGAGGAACGTGCGGGTGACGGCGCACTCGGTGGCCATCTCGGCTATTTCGAACCGGATGTGCTGCTTGGTGGCCAGTGGCCGGCCGAAGGCCTCGCGCTCCTTGACGTACCCGGTGGTGATCTCCAGCAGGTGCTCGGCCGCGGCGATCGCGGAGACGGCGATGCTCAGGCGCTCCTGCGCGAGGTTCGTCATCAGGTGGACGAAGGCGCCGCCCAGCTCGCCGAGGAGGTTGTCCTTGGGCACGCGTACGTCGTGGAAGAACAGCTCGGCCGTGTCCTGCGCCTTCTGGCCGATCTTGTCGAGGTTGCGGCCGCGCTCGAAGCCGTCCATGCCGCGCTCGACGACGAGCAGCGACAGTCCGTGGGCGCCGCCCTCCGGGGTCGTCTTCGCGACGACGATCACCAGGTCGGCGAGGATGCCGTTGGAGATGAAGGTCTTGGAGCCGTTCAGCACCCAGTGGTCACCGCGGTCCTCGGCGTGGGTGCGGATGCCCTGGAGGTCGGAGCCGGCGCCGGGCTCGGTCATGGCGATGGCCGTGATCAGCGAGCCGTCGCAGAAGCCGGGCAGCCAGCGGCGCTTCTGCTCCTCGGTGGCCAGGCCCGTCAGATAGGGGCCGATGACGTCGTTGTGCAGCCCGAGGGCGAGACCGGGGGCGCCCGCGCGCGTGAACTCCTCGGCGAGGACGGCGCTGTAGCGGAAGTCGAGGGTGCCGCCGCCTCCGTACTGCTCGGGCACGGCGAGGCCGAGCAGGCCCTGCTTGCCGGCCGCGCGCCAGGCGTCGCGGGAGACAATGCCGTCCTTCTCCCACTGCTCGTAGTACGGCAGCACCTCCCTGGCGAGGAAGCTGCGCACGGTGGCGCGGAACGCGTCGTGCTCCGGGGCGAAGATCTGCCGCTTCATTCGAGGCCCTTCATGAGTCCTGGCCCTTCATGGGTTCTGGCCCTTCATCAGGTCGGGTACGTCCCAGTCGCGCGCCACGTCGGCGGTGTCCGCGCCGGGTTGGGCCGGGCCGGTGCGGACGTCCGTCGGGGTCGCGGAGAAGCGGGGTGCCGGGGCGGGCTGGGTGATGCCGCCGTGGTCGGTGAAGGTGCCGCGGGCGGCGAGGTGCGGGTGGCGCGGGGCCTCGCGCAGGGACAGGACGGGGGCCACACAGGCGTCGGAGCCCTGGAAGAGGGCCGTCCACTCGTCCCTGGTACGGGACTTGAAGCGGGCGGCGACCGCCTCGCGCAGCTCGCCCCAACGGGAGAGGTCCTTGCGGGCGGAGGCCAACTCCTCGATGCCGAGCAGGGCCAGGAACTCGTCGTAGAACTGCGGCTCCAGGGCGCCGACCGCCATGTACTGGCCGTCGGCCGTCTCGTAGGTGCCGTAGTACGGGCAGCCGCCGTCCAGGAGGTTGGCGCCGCGCCGGTCCTGCCAGCCCCCGGCGGCGAGCATGCCGTGGATCATCGCGGCGAGGTGGGAGGTGCCGTCCACGATGGCGGCGTCGACGACCTGGCCGGTGCCGGTCGCGCGCGCGTGGTGGAGGGCGGCGAGGACGCCGACGACGAGATAGAGGGAGCCGCCCGCGTAGTCGCCGACCAGGTTGGCGGGGACGGCGGGCGGTTCGCCGGGGGCGCCGATCATGCCGAGGGTGCCGGTGAGCGCGATGTACGCGATGTCGTGGCCGGCGCGCTGGGCGAGCGGGCCTTGTTGGCCCCAGCCGGTCATACGGCCGTAGACGAGCTCGGGGTTGCGGGCGTGGCAGGCCTCGGGGCCGATACCGAGGCGCTCGGCGACGCCGGGGCGGTAGCCCTCGACGAGGATGTCGGCGCGGGCGGCGAGGTCGAGCACGCGCGCGGGGCCGTCGGGCGACTTGAGGTCGACGATCACCGAGCGCTTGTTGCGGTTGGTGACGTCGTACTCGGTGTTGATGGCCAGGCCCGTGCCGCCGGGCCGGTCCACGCGGACGACGTCGGCGCCCAGGTCGGCGAGGAGCATGGCGGCGAACGGGCCCGGCCCGATTCCGGCCAGCTCGACCACGCGCACGCCGGTGAGCGGGCCCTGTCCTGGCGTCGTTGCCATCCAGCCCCCAGGGATATGACACAATCGCTGTAACACCAGCGATGTTAAGAACATGTTCCAGCGGACACAAGAGCAAGCGCTTAGGAAGTTACCCGCCGGAAGCCTGACGGAAGCCGGACGCGGACCGGCAGGGAGCTCTCAGCGCCCGTCCAGCTCGGCTGTCAGCCGCTTCGGCGCGATCGTGCGATAGCTCTCCTCCACCCAGTCGCACAGCAGCTCGGCGCCCGGGGCGCCCTTGTGCTCCAGCGGGATACTGACCCAGCCCGACTTGCCCAGGCCGTATCCGGCGGGCTCGGCGCCCGGGCAGGTCAGGGCATGGGCGTGGGCCGACTCGTCCTTGAGCTTCACCGTGATGCCCATCGGATGGCTGCCGTCGTCGACACCGAGGAAGACGAACACCTTCTTGTTGACCTTCGCGACTGTCTCCCCCCAGGGAAACTCCTCGACGGCCCCCGGCATCCCGAGGGCGAAGTCGCGCACTTTCTCCCACTTCTTCAGGGCAATCTTCGGCACGGCCACCGCTTACCTCCGGGCTCGTCATCGGGCTCAGCACTCCTCACGCTAGCCTCGGCCACCGACAACGGCGCGTGGTGCGGGACGAGGGGTGTCATGAGCAGGCCGAGCGGGACGGACCGTCCGTACGACATCGTGCTCTTCGGGGCGACGGGCTTCGTCGGGGTACTCACCGCGGAGTACCTCGCCGCGCACGCGCCCGAGGGGCTGCGCTGGGCCATCGCCGGCCGCAGCGGGGAGAAGCTGGAGCGGCTGCGCGAGTCGCTGCCGGGCGGCGAAGGGGTCGGGGTGCTGGAGGCGGACGTCGCCGATCCGGCCTCGATGCCCCGGCTCGCCGAGCACGCGCGCGTGGTGGCCACGACGGTGGGCCCCTATGTGATGTACGGCGAGGATCTGGTCGCGGCCTGCGCGGACACCGGCACCGACTATCTCGACCTCTGCGGTGAGCCGGAGTTCGTGGACCTGACGTACGTCCGGCACGACGCACGCGCGCGTGAGACGGGCGCTCGGCTGGTGCACGCCTGTGGCTTCGACTCGGTCCCGCACGACCTGGGCGCGTACTTCACCGTCCAGCAGTTGCCGCGGGACGTGCCCTTGACGGTGGACGGGTTCGTGACCGCGGACGCCATGTTCTCGGGCGGCACGTTCGCGTCGGCTCTCAACCAGCTCTCACGGGGCCGCCAGGTGCTGGCCGCCGCGCGGGACCGCGCCCGGCACGAGCCGCGGCTGATGGGGCGCCGGGCGCTGGCCCCGGCGGGTGTGCCCCGGTTCGCGAAGGAGGTCGGCTCCTGGGCGGTGCCGCTGCCGACGATCGATCCGCAGATCGTCAAGCGTTCCGCGCGGGCCCTGGAACGCTACGGCCCCGACTTCCGCTACCGCCACTACGCCGCCGTACGGCATCTGCCGGTCGCCGTCGGCGGGGTCGCGGCGATGGGCGCGCTCTTCACGGCCGCCCAACTGCCGCCCGCCCGGCGCTGGATGTCCGGCCGCCTCAAGCCGGGCGAGGGGCCGAGCCCCGAGAAGCGCGCCAAGAGCTGGTTCTCGGTCCGCTTCGTCGGCGAGGGCGGCGGCCGGCGGGTGTTCACGGAGGTGGCCGGGGGCGATCCGGGCTACGGCGAGACGGCGAAGATGTTCGCCGAGTCGGCCCTGTCCCTCGCCTTCGACGACCTGCCGTCCACGGCCGGGCAGGTCACCACGGCGGTCGCGATGGGCGACGCCCTGATCGGACGGCTGCGCGCGGCGGGCATCACCTTCCGCGTGGCCGCGACCCGCTGAACCGGCTCTACAGGGTCCACCCCGCCACGGTGAAGATCATCCCGCCGATCCAGGCGAGCCCCGCCACCACGGCGAGGACCAGCGCGGCCGTCACGGCGCGCTCGACGGGGCGGTCGGGGTCGGCGAGGGGCTTCGGGGCACGGTGCGTCGTCATGGGCCACAGCCTGCCGATCACGGGGCGGCCGCCACATCCGTACGGATACTCAGTCGACGTACTCAGTACCCCCGCTCAGGACGCGCCGCCGGACTCGGCCGGCGGCCACTCCCCCAGCGCGTCGGCGATCCGGTCCCGTGCGGCGGGATCGCGCGCGAGGGTGGCGAGGCGGACGGCGAGGGGCCCGACCTGCCAGCCCGCGTGGTGGTCGAAGAACGGGGCGGGACCGGCCGCGTTGTGCGCCAGTTCGGCGACCAATTCGGCGAGGCGGCCGAGCGCCTGACGCTCCTCGCCCAATTGGCCCTGAGCGGCGAGCGCGCGTCCGCGGATCTGCTCGAACACCTCGCGCCCCCGGCTCCATCGGCCGCGGTCGGCGGCCAGCTCCAGGGCGGCATCGATCTCCGGCGTGCGCTCTGCCCCCTCCGCTGCCGCCGCGAGGACCCGCCCCGCCCAGGTCACCGGATCCGGCTGACGCTCGAACAGCGATCGCCCCCACGTACGCGTGGGATCCGCCGCAGCCCGGCGGGCGAGCTCCGGCCTCGGACCGGTCGCCTCCTTCAGCGCCTGTCGGCACAGGGAGTCCGCGCGTCGAGTCGTCTCCGGGAGCCGGTACTCGGGTGTCAGCGCGAGCGTGTGGGCGCACGCGTTGTCCAGGCTCACGCGGTGGCCGACCGAGACGAAGACCGGCTTGACCCCGGCCCGGGTGCGCAGGGCGCGGCCGACCTCCTCCGGCCCCGCCATGAGCGGCGCGGACGAGCCGCGGGCGGTGGCCGGATCGTCGTAGGTGAAGGTGAACGGGTTCTTGGCGACGCCGATCGTGGGCAGGCCCGTCAGGACGCCGAGGTGACTGGCGAGGCCGAAGCGGCGGGGGTGGGCACGGCCGTAGCCGTCGCAGACGACCAGGCCGGGTGGGCAGGGCAGGGCGTCCAGGGCGGCCAGCACCATGGGGATCTCGCGGAAGGCGAGCAGGCCGGGGACGTACGGGAAGGAGATCCGGCCCACGGCCGTGGCCTCGGCCACCACGCTCAGGCTCGCCGCGTCCAGGACGACCGCCGCTGCCGCGACCACGTCCCGCTCGTCGTCGTAGGCCACGTCGACGCCGGTCACCTGCCCCGAACCGGGCGGTGGGCCTGGCTCGTCGAGTACCACCCTCGCCCGCAGCTCGTCCTGGACCGCGCGGGCCTCTTCCTCGGTCGCGGGCCAGCCCGCGGGGATGCTTACGGTCGTCATGGTGGGGATGAGCGTACGTCGGCACGGCCGGTCGTCGCGGGCCGCCCAGGGCTCCGCTGATGACGAGAACGCTGCCGGGCGTCGCGACGTCCCGGAGATCCGGTGGGGATCCGTCAGAAGGGGCGACAAGCAGTGCGAGCGGGGGATGTTCCTCGCGTCAGGGCGCAAGAACCCCCGCGACGGCGGAGTCATCCTCGCCGTCGCGGAGACCGCGGACGTATCGAGGACATCGCCGCCACCGATCCATTCGTGGCGGCCGGGGTGTGCGCCGCTGAAGCAGTGGTCACTTACCGCCGAGCGCCTGCTTGAGCTGGCTCTTGTTCATGTCCGAACGACCGCGGATGTTGCGCTGCTTGGCCTCCTCGTACAACTGGTCGTAAGTGGGGCCTTGGGAGCCCTTCCCGGAGCGCTGGCCGCCCCGCCTGCCCGAGGACATGTCCTGGGTGGAGGTGCGGCTGGCCCTCTTCGACTCACCGGAGCGAGCGCGTTCCTTGTTCACCGTCCGCGCCGCGATCTCCTTGGCGCGCGAAGCGCTCTCGCCCCGTTCCTGGGCGCTCTTCTTGATGTGCTCGTACTGGCGTTCCCGCTTCGAGCTCGAACCGGCCGGCATGGGGATCACTCCTCTCGTCGTCCGCGTCCGAGTACCCACATCCCGGCTCAGCTCTCCAGCCGCGCGACCCGCCCCTTCTCCCCCGCGGCCCAGCACCCCAGGTCGGGCGTGCAGTCCACGGTGTCGTACGACCCGGTGTCGACGGTCCGCCAGGTGCGCCCGCCGTCGGTGGTCAGGTCGGTTCCGGTGGGGCCGACCGATAGGGCGGCGGTGCGGCTGTGCGGGAGCCAGGCGACGCCGGAGCGGTAGGCGGACGGAGGCGTGGCGGCGGACGTCCAGCCGTGTCCGGCGTCGGCCGTGCGTGCCGCCGCCTTCGGGGAGGCCTGGTCGGGGCGGTAGTCGCCGCCGACCGCGAGGCCGTGCGTACGGTCGCGGAAGGCGAGGGCGAAGACGCCGCGGGCCGGGTCGCCGGCCGGGATCGGGGTGTCGGCGGCCGTCCAGGTCAGCCCTCGGTCGGCGGAGTGCAGCACACGCGCGCGTGCCGCCCCGCCGGTCGCCAGCCAGACGTCCTTCGGCCCGGAGCTGACCAGGCACTGCCCGCTCGCCGCGAATCCGGCCTCGCCCTCCAGGGCGGCGGGCATCCCGGCGGCGGGCAGCACCTTCCAGGAGCGGCCGCCGTCACGGGTCGACAGGATGCGGAACCTGCCGTCGACCGGGTCGCTCATCGCCAGGCCGTGGCGGCGGTCGAAGAAGGTCATGCAGTCGTAGAAGGCCTTCGCGTCGGTGTTGCGGAAGGACTCGGTCCAGGTCGCGCCGCCGTCGTCGGTGCGGTACACCCGGGACGCCTCGCCCTCCCCGATGGCCAGCACCACGGCACGCCGCGCGTCGAACGCCTCGACGTCCCGGAACTCCAGCTCGGCGGCGCCGGGCGGCGAGACGTTCCGCCAGCTCGCGCCGCCGTCGGTGGTGCGCAGCACGGTGCCCTTGCTCCCGGCCAGCCATGCGGTGTTCCGGCTGACGGCGGACAGGCCCCGGTAGCGCACCTCGGGCGTCCCGCTGTCCTTGGGTTCCCAGTGCGGCGCCCGGTGCTCCGGCCCGTGCGCCTGCGCGGGTACGGCCGTCAGCGCGGCCAGCGCCGCCGCGCACGCCACCCCCGCGGCCACTGTCCGAAACGTATGCCCCGCCCGTCGCATGCTCCCCGAACGCCTCATGGCGGGCGAAGCTAGTCCACCGCCCCGGTGCCGTCCAGAGGCCCACGGACCAGACGTGATCATCCGGTCACCGTGGGGCGAACACCCCACAGCCATGCATGAAGACGGTGACAGAGGTCACTCGACCTCCGCGTGCACGGATTGGCCGATTCTGTCGTCTCTACCAGTGCCCGGTCTCGTCCGCCCGGATGTTCGTCCAGCCGTCACAAGGGAGCAAGGCGTTGTCCACCGTCATCGAGCAGCCCGTTGAGGCCCGTCTCGTCGCCGCCGCGCCGCGGATGCCGAGCATTCCCGCCACCCTTCACTACGACCGGCGCGACCCGTTCGCCGTGCGCATGACCTTCCCGGCCCCGGCCACCCTGGAGGGCGTCGAGGTCTGCTGGACCTTCAGCCGCGAGCTGCTCGTGGCCGGACTCGACGGACCGGAGGGCCAGGGCGACGTCCGCGTGCGGCCGTACGGCTTCGACCGGACCGTGCTGGAGTTCCACGCCCCCGAGGGCACCGCCGTCGTCCACATCCGCAGCAGCGAGGTGCGCCGCTTCCTGCAGTCCACGAGCGACCTGGTGCCCCTCGGCCTGGAGCACCTCCAACTCGACCTGGACCACGACCTGGCGGAGCTGATGCGGGACGCCTGCTGAGCCGTCCCACCGGGCGCCGATTAATTGCATTGACAGCCTCCCGGTCCCCTCCTACGGTGTACAGCGGTCCTGTTGCCGTCGATTGGAGAAGGACGTTGCTCGTCTGAGGTCCTGAGACACCGCGTCACACACCTGGAGTGTGTGTGCGCTGCGTGCGACCTCGGCGTTCGAGCCGTCCTTACACGGAACAGGGCTCTTCTCATGCCCAGGGCCGGTCTCGGTCCGTTGGTCGCCGGTGTCTCGATACGCGTTTGCCCCTGATCATTTCGAGCATCCGCGGAGGCGCCCTTATGTCTACCTCTCTCACCTGTACCTCCCTTTCCTTCGCCTGGGCCGACGGCAGCTCCGTCTTCGAGGGCCTCGACGTCTCCTTCGGTCCCGGCAGGACCGGGCTCGTCGGCGTCAACGGGTCGGGAAAGTCGACCCTGTTGAAGCTCATCGCCGGTGAACTCACGCCGGTCGACGGCGGCGTGCGCGTCACGGGCGAGGTCGGCCATCTGCCGCAGAACGTCACGCTCGACACCGCGCTGCGCGTCGACGAGGCCCTCGGCATCGCCGCCCAGCGGGCCGCGCTGCACGCCATCGAGGCGGGCGACGTGGCCGAGGAGCACTTCGAGACCGTCGGCGACGACTGGGACGTCGAGGAGCGCGCGCTCGCCACCCTCGGCGAACTCGGGCTCGGCCACGTCGAGTTGGACCGCACGATCGGCGAGGTCTCGGGCGGCGAGTCGGTGCTGCTGCGGCTGGCCGCACTGCTGCTGCGCCGTCCGGACGTCCTGCTGCTCGACGAGCCCACCAACAACCTCGACCTGTACGCACGCAGGCGGCTGTACACGGCCGTCGAGTCCTGGCCGGGGGTGATGGTGGTGGTCAGCCACGACCGCGAACTCCTCGACCTGGTCGACCAGATCGCGGATCTGCGCTCCGGGGAGATCACCTGGTACGGCGGCAACTACTCGGCGTACGAGGAGGCGCTCGCCGCCGAGCAGGAGGCGGCCGCGCGCATGGTGCGCGTCGCCGAGGCCGATCTGAAGAAGCAGAAGCGCGAACTGATCGACGCCCAGGTGAAATTGGCCCGTCGCAAACGCTACGGGCAGAAGATGTGGGACCAGAAGCGCGAGCCGAAGATCGTCATGGGGGCGCGCAAGCGGGCGGCGCAGGAGTCCGCGGGCAAGCACCGGATCATGCACGAGGAAAAGCTCGCCGAGGCCAGGGAACGGCTCGACGACGCGGTGGACGCGGTACGGGACGACGACGAGATCCGCGTCGACCTGCCGCACACGGCCGTGCCGGCGGGCCGCACCGTGCTCACGCTGCGCGAGCTGGAGCTCGAGTACGGCGCGCGGGTGGCCGGTGGTCTCGATCTGCACGGTCCGGAGCGGATCGCGCTGATCGGCCGCAACGGCACGGGCAAGACGACGCTGCTGCGGACCATCGCCGGTGAGCTGGCGCCGGTGTCGGGCGAGGCGACGGCGCATGTCCCGCTCCGGTTCCTGCCGCAGCGCCTCGACGTCCTCGACGGCGAGCTGTCGGTCGCCGAGAACGTGGCCCGGTTCGCGCCGGGCGCCACCAACAACCTGATCCGGGCGCGGCTGGCCCGCTTCCTGTTCCGGGGCGCCCGCGCCGACCAGCAGGCGGCGACGCTCTCCGGCGGCGAACGCTTCCGGGCGGCGCTGGCCGCGCTGATGCTGGCGGAGCCCGCGCCGCAGTTGCTGATGCTGGACGAGCCGACGAACAACCTGGACATGGCGAGCGTACGGCAGCTCACCACGGCCCTGGAGTCGTACGAGGGGGCGCTGATCGTGGCCAGCCACGACCTGCCGTTCCTGGAGTCCATCGGCATCACGCGCTGGCTGATGGTGGCGGACGGAGAACTGAAGGAAATCACGCCAGAAGCTGTCCGGTATCCCGCCTAGCTTCGGGCGCATGCCCGATTTCACACCCGAGTTCATCACCATCACCGGAGCAAGGGAGAACAACCTCAAGGACGTCACCCTCCGCATCCCGAAAGGCCGGCTGACCGTGTTCACCGGCGTTTCGGGGTCGGGGAAGTCCTCGATCGTCTTCGACACGATCGCGCTGGAGTCGCAGCGCCAATTGAACGAGACCTTCACGTGGTTCGTGCGCAACCGGCTGCCCAAGTACGAGCGGCCGCACGCGGAGGCCCTGGCGGACCTCTCCCCCGCGATCGTCGTCGACCAGCGGCCGATCGGGGGCCACTCCAGGTCCACGGTCGGCACGATGACCGACATCTACTCGGTGATCCGCGTGCTGTTCTCCCGGCACGGCACCCCGAGCGCCGGCCCGGCGACCGCGTACTCCTTCAACGACCCCTCCGGCATGTGTCCCGAGTGCGACGGCCTGGGCCGGACGGTACGGCCGGACTGGGACCGCATCCTCGACCCGGAGCGGTCGCTGGCCGGCGGCGCGGTCCGCTTCCCGCCGTTCGCCGCGGGCACCTGGCAGGGGCAGGCGTACACCAACAGCGCCGAACTCGACCCGGACAAGCCCGTCGGCCGGTTCACCGCGGCCGAGCGGGAGTTCCTGATGCGGGGCCGCCCCGGCAGCAAGGTCACCGTCAACGGCACGGGCGGCACCTGGACCACCGACTACGAGGGCCTGGCCACCCGCTTCGAGCGGCTGTACCTGAAGCGGGACCTGTCGGCGATGAGCCAGAAGACCCGCGATCTGGTGCGCGAGTTCCTGGTGGACGGCACCTGCCCGGTATGCGAGGGCGCCCGACTCAACGCGGCGGCGCTCGCGACCCGCGTCAACGGTCTGACCATCGCCGACTGCACCCGTATGCAGGTCACCGACCTCATCACCGCGCTCAAGGACATCGAGGAACCGGTCGCCGGCCCCATCGCGTGGGCCGCCGTCACCGCCCTCGAACGCATCGACGCCATCGGCCTCGGCTACCTCAGCCTCGACCGGGAGACCGCCACCCTCTCCGGCGGCGAGGGCCAGCGGCTGAAGACGGTCCGCCACCTGGGCTCCAGCCTGACCGGCATGACGTACATCTTCGACGAGCCCAGCGTCGGACTGCACCCGCGCGACGTCGGCCGCCTCGGCGACCTGCTGCTGCGGCTGCGCGACAAGGGCAACACCGTGCTGGTGGTCGAGCACGACCCGGATGTCATCGCGCTTGCCGATCACGTCGTCGACATGGGGCCGCAGGCAGGCGCGGGCGGCGGGCAGGTGGTGTTCGAGGGGACGCCGGACGAGCTGGCCGGATCGGACACGGTGACCGGGCGGTGCCTGACGCGCCGTACGGCGCTGAAGGCGGACGTACGGCCGTCGGCCGGCGGTCTGTGGGTCAAGGGCGCCGACCGGCACAACCTGCGGGACGTGACGGTCGAGTTCCCGGCCGGGGTGCTCACGGTGGTGACCGGGGTCGCCGGATCCGGAAAGAGCACGCTGGTCGCGGAGTTCACCGCCGCGCACACCGACGCGGTGGTCGTGGACCAGTCGTCGATCGGGATCTCCGCGCGGTCGACCCCGGCGACCTATCTGGGGATCATGGACACGGTACGGAAGATCTTCGCCCGCGAGACCGGCACCGAGCCGGGGCTGTTCAGCTTCAACTCCTCCGGTGCCTGCGGGACGTGCGAGGGCCGCGGGATCATCCACACCGACCTCGCGTTCATGGACCCGGTGACGACGACGTGCCACGACTGCGAGGGGCGGCGCTTCAAGGACGAGGTGCTGCGGCTGACGGTCGGCGGCCGCTCCATCGCGGACGTCCTGGGGATGACGGCCGGCCAGGCGCTGGAGTTCTTCGGGGACGCGGGCGTACGGCGCCGCCTGCGCGCGCTGCGGGACGTGGGGCTGACGTACCTCACGCTCGGCCAGCCGCTGTCCACGCTGTCCGGCGGTGAGCGCCAGCGCATCAAGCTGGCGACCCGGCTGCACCGCACCGGCGCGGTGTACGTCCTGGACGAGCCGACGACCGGACTGCACATGTCGGACGTCGACGGGCTGCTCGGGCTGCTGGACCGGCTGGTCGACGCCGGCAACACGGTGGTGGTCGTCGAGCACAACCTGGACGTGGTGGCGCACGCCGACCGGATCATCGACCTCGGACCGGACGGCGGCCGGGACGGCGGCCGGGTGATCTTCGAAGGAACGCCACGACAGCTCCTCGAAACCCCCGGCTCCTTCACCGCGGAGCATCTCAGGAGGGCCACAGCCCGGCCCCGAGGGTTTTGTACGGACGGGTAGGCCCTGCATCATGGCGGGTCGGTGCCCCTTGCATCATGGACACCGACCCTGCCACCGATCCGGAGATCCCGTCGTGCCCAGCAAGAAGGCCCTCATCCGCCGTCCCAGCCCGCGCCTCGCCGAAGGGCTGGTCACGCACATCGAGCGGGAGAAGGTCGACGTCGATCTCGCGGTCGAGCAGTGGGAGGCGTACGCGGAGGCCCTGCGTACGCACAACTGGGAGACCATCGAGGTGGACCCGGCCGACGACTGCCCCGACTCGGTGTTCGTCGAGGACACGGTCGTCATGTACCGCAATGTCGCCCTGATCACCCGGCCCGGCGCCGCCTCCCGGCGCGACGAGACCCTGGGCGTCGAGGAGGCCGTGGCCTCGCTCGGCTGCTCGGTGAACTGGATCTGGGAGCCGGGCACGCTGGACGGCGGGGACGTGCTGAAGGTCGGCGACACCATCTACGTCGGCCGGGGCGGACGGACCAACGCGGCCGGCGTCCAGCAGTTGCGGGCCGCGTTCGAGCCGCTGGGGGCGCGGGTCGTCGCCGTGCCGGTGAGCAAGGTGCTGCACCTGAAGTCGGCGATCACCGCGCTGCCCGACGGAACGATTCTGGGCCGTATCCCGCAGTTGGACGCCCCGTCGCTGTTCCCGCGCTTCCTGCCGGTGCCGGAGGAGTCGGGGGCGCATGTGGTGCTGCTGGGCGGCGACAAGCTGCTCATCGCGGCGAGCGCGCCGAAGACGGCGGAGTTGCTCGCCGACCTCGGTCATGAGCCCGTCGTGGTCGACATCAGCGAGTTCGAGAAGCTCGAAGGATGTGTGACATGTCTCTCGGTGCGGATGCGGGAGCTGTACGCCTGACCGGCTGAGCGGAGTGCCCTTTCAGCCCCGGGACCTGCGGGTCCTGGGGCTTTTTCCGATACCCGTGAACTCTCGGCGGAACGGGGCTGATCAGCGGTCTTTACAACGCCCTTAACCTACGGCTTCGTAACCTACGGATTCGTAGCCTACGATCCCGTAGGTTCCGGCAACCGCTCGCCGGTCACCTTCCCTGTGTTGCGCGTCCCCCTGGAGTTCCCGTGACGATTACTTCTCCTCACCTCGGCAGCCCTGCCGGCTGGACCGACGCCCGGCTGCTGTACGCGCTGGAGGAAGTCGTCGAGAAGGAGCTGAACCGGCATCTGAAGGTCGCCAAGGACTGGATGCCGCACGAGTACGTGCCGTGGACGGACGGCCGCAACTTCCCCGGCCAGTTCGAGGACGGCGAGGCCTGGGGCAAGGAGCAGTCCAAGGTCACCGAGATCGGCCGGATCGCGCTAGTGGTGAACCTCCTGACCGAGGACAACCTGCCCAGCTACCACCACGAGATCGCCACGCTCTTCGGCCGGGACGGCGCCTGGGGCACCTGGGTGCACCGCTGGACCGCGGAGGAGGGGCGGCACGGCATCGTGATGCGCGATTATCTGCTCACCTCGCGCGCGGTGGACCCGGACAAGCTGGAGCAGTTCCGCATGTCCCACATGAGCGAGGGCTTCGAGTCGGACAACCGCCACTCGATGCTGCACTCGGTCGCCTACGTCGCCTTCCAGGAGCTCGCGACCCGCATCTCGCACCGCAACACCGGCCACCAGTCGGGTGACCCCGTCTGCGACCGGATGCTGACGCGCATCGCGACGGACGAGAACCTCCACATGGTCTTCTACCGCAACCTCCTCAAGGCGGCCTTCGAGATCGCCCCGGACCTGACGATGCAGGCGGTGCGGGACGTGGTCGTGAACTTCCGCATGCCGGGCCACGGCATCCCCGGCTTCGAGCGCGCCGCCGCCCAGATGGCCATCGGCGAGGTCTACAACCTGCGCATCCACCACGACGACGTGCTCCAGCCCGTCCTGCGCTTCCTGAAGGTCATGGAGATCGACGGCCTCGGCCCCGAGGGCCAGAAGGCCCAGGAGGAGCTCGGGCTGTTCATGGGCGGCCTGGACGCCGAGGCCCTGAAGTTCGACGAGAAGCTGGCCGCGCGCAAGGCCCGGATGGCGGCCCGGGGCACCGCCTGACCGCCGGCCTGCCCTTGCACTGATCGACGGCGGGCCCGCTCACGCGGGCCGGCCGTCGTCCGCCGTTCCCGCGCCTACGGTCCGGGAGCAGGCTGCCGCACGCACCCCGGGCACCCCCCGAATCACGGCCACAGCAGGCGACCCTCCGCACTCCGGCGGACGACGACGTCGAGTTCGCGCGGCACGCCTACGCCACGATCGCCGGTCCCGGCCACGCGAATGTGACGTCACCCGGCTCGCATCAGCGCCCCGGCCGGCAACCGCTTGTCGGGCGCGGCCGTACTTCGATCGGTACGGCCTGCCACAGCGGCTGGGACGCCGACGGATCGGGGCGCCTGTGCAGGAGAGCGAGGCGGTTCACGCTCCGCACGACGTGAGCCCTGGCTCGCGGCGGGCGGCGGCGATCCGCCGGCGTGAGGCGGCCAGGGACTCGTACGCGCCCGCCGCATGGAGGCGCTGCCAGGCCGACCCGTCGCGGCGGGCCGCCAGATGGTCGCCTGCGCTCGCGCTGGGCCCCGGGGACCAACAGCGCCTTCCCGATGGCCTCCCCATGCCTCGTACGACCGCCGGCCGCTTGGGAGACATCACGCGCGGCCGAGCGGACGGGAACTCGCGGTCGTGAGCCGAAGGCCGGCACGCGGCGGTTCAGCGTGGCGTGCGACGGAGTTCCAGGCGTTCCTTCTCCGACAGGCCGCCCCAGACGCCGAAGCGCTCGTCATTGTTCAGCGCGTACTCCAGACAGGCGGAGCGGATCGGGCACATGCCGCAGATCCGCTTCGCCTCCCGGACGGAACTTCCTGGTTCGGGGAAGAAGAAGTCCGCCCCGGTCTGTGCGCACAACGCCTCCTGCTGCCAGGCCAGATCGGGCGAGGTGATCGTCGTGATCGTGTCGATGTGCATGGACAGGATCGTGCCGCTCGGCGAAAAACGTTCGATCAACGCGGGATCAACGCCGCGCCGAAGGGCCTCCGGCCGACTCGATCGTCCCCCTCCGCGCGGCGCGACGCACGGCGGCGCGCGGAAACGGGTGAAAACCGCGAGGACTTCGCCGGTCACCCGCGGTGATCTCGACCGGCGTCCAGGCGGACGGCGGCGGTCCGGCGGCGATTGTCAGTGGGCGGTGCAAGACTCGGCAGAGCAGGCAGCGGGACGCTTCCGAGGAGGGCGATGATGCTCACCACCCGTTACGTCACCGGCGCGCCCAACTGGATCGACCTGGGCACGCCCGACATCGAGGGCGCCGGTTCCTTCTACGGCGGTCTGTTCGGCTGGCGGTTCCAGCCGGGCCCGCCCGACACCGGTGGTTACGGCCTCTTCCAGCTCGACGGCAAGACGGTGGCCGGCGGTATGCAGACCACCGAGGAGCAGGGTCCGCCCTCGTGGACGGTGTACTTCCATGCGCCGGACGTGGACGCCACGGCGAAGGCGGCCGAGCAGGCGCACGGCTCGGTGATGATGCAGCCCATGGACGTGCTGGACCTGGGCCGTATGGTCATCCTCGCCGACAAGGCGGGCGTCGCCTTCGGCCTCTGGCAGCCCGGCGCCAACAAGGGCCTGGACGTCGTCCAGGAGCCCGGCTCGCTGTGCTGGCTCGAGCTGTACACCCCGGACGTGCCGGCCGCGGCGGGGTTCTACAACGCGACGCTGGGCATGGAGACCTTCGCCCTGGACTTCTACGGCGGCACGTACACGACGTTCAGCCCCGGCGGGCAGGGGGAGGACGCCATGTTCGGCGGGGTCATCGACAAGGCGGACGACCCGGCGGAGGCGGCGGGCCCGGCGTACTGGCTGCCGTACTTCGAGGTCACCGACACGGACGCGACGGTCGCCAAGGCACAGGCCCTGGGCGGCACCGTCCGCATGCCCGCTACCGACCTGCCGGACGTCGGCCGCATCGCCAAGCTCACCGACCCGCACGGCGCCCGCTTCGCGGTGATCAAGAGCGCCCCGCCACAGAGCTGACGGGAGGCGGAGTTGAGGGGCCGAAGCTCAGAGGGGGGCGGAGTTGGGAGGGGCGAAGCTCAGAGGGACGGAGTCGAGGGGACAGAGTTCGGGGCGGCGGAGTTGAGAGGGCAGAGCTCAGGCGGCGGCGAAGTTGAGAGGGCGCGTCGGTTCGGGCTACGCCGACGCGCGCCGCACCAGTGTGGTCGGCAGCACCACGCTGGACGGCGCGGCGCCGATGCCCCGTTCGGCGGCGTCCCGCTCCAGTCCCCGCAACAGCAGCCGGGCCATCAACCGGCCCATCTCCTCGATGTCCTGACGGATCGTCGTGAGCGGCGGCTCGGTCTGCTCCGCCACCGGAAGCATGTCGTCGAACCCGACCACGGCGATATCGTCCGGCACCCGCCGCCCGGCCGCCCGCAGCACCCGCAACGCCCCCGCCGCGGAGAGGTCGTTGGCGGCGAACACGGCATCCAGGTCAGGACAGCGTGCGAGCAGTTCGCGCATCGCCCGCTCCCCGCCGGCCGGTGTGAAGTCGCCCTCGGTGATCAGCCGGGGATCGGCGTCGACCATGACATCCCGGTAGCCGTCGAGCCGGTCCACGGCCGAAGTCTGGTCAAGGGGACCGGTGATGTGGGCGATACGCGTGCGACCGAGGCCCGCGAGATGCCGTACGGCGTCGCGGGCGCCACCCCGGTTGTCGCTGTCGACATAGACCACGCCCCGTCGCTCGCCACTCCAGTCGGGCCGTCCGCCGAACACCGTGGGCACACCGGCGCGCTGGATCAGCTCCGGCAGCGGGTCGTCGAGGTGCAGCGAGAAGACGAGCGCCCCGTCGACATGGCCACCGGCCAGGTAGCGCCCGACGCGGGCATGGTCGTCCCGCCCCTCCGTGAGCAGCAGCACGAGCTGATTGTCATGGGCCGTCAGCTCCTTGCTGATGCCCCGGAGCTGGAGGGCGAAGAAGGGGTCGGCGAAGACGCGGGTCTCGGGTTCGGCGACGACGACGGCGATGGCGTCGTGCCGCCGGGTCACCAGGCTGCGGGCGGCCTGGTTGGGCACATACCCGAGTTCCTCCACCGCCTTGCGCACCCGCTCGACGAGCGGCTCCCTGACCCCGTCACCGCCGTTGACGACGCGCGAGACGGTGGCCCGCGAGACCCCGGCCCGTGCGGCGACGGCCTCCAGGGTGGGGCGCGGGGCGGTTGCGGTCACTGGGCGGCTCCTCGTCGGCGGTTGCCGATCAGGATAGCCCCGGTGGCGGCGGAGGTGAGAGCGCTCTCACCTCGGCGTCAGTGCTCGTGCGGGTCGTACCCGGGAATCGTCCCGTCCGCCTTCTTCACCAGGAACAGCCCCACCATCCCCATGTCGGAGTGGCTCTGGACATGGCAGTGGTACATCCACGCCCCGGCGCCCACCCCCTCCCCCGCGATCACCTGGAAGCCGAACGAGTCCGCCGGGCCCGTGATCTTGTTGTCGATGACCTGACTGGGGTCGTCGGGGCCGGTGAGCATGCCGGTGCGGTTGTCCGCCCAGCGGTGTCCGTGCATATGGAAGGTGTGGTAGTACTCGCCGTGGGTGATCACCACGAACTCGACGCGATCGCCCACCGTCGCCTCGAAGTTCGGGCCGCTGTGCGCGGGCTTGTTGTTGATCAGCATGTCGTTGAAGACGATCGTGTGCGTCGCGTCCGGCAGAATGTCGCCCTTGCGGCGGACGATCACCGGCCCGTACAGCCCTTTGCGGATGCCGCCGGTGCCGTGCTCCGTGCCGACGACATGGTCGTGGTAGTGCCAGTAACCGGCGCTGCCCGCCCGCCAGGTGCCGTCCTTGCGGCGGCCGGGGGCGTGGGTGCGCCAGGTGTAGGTGCGGGTGCCGCCGGGCTCGACGTCGCTCTTGTTCAGCTTGGTGCCGTCGCTGGTGATCTCGTAGTCGAGGCCGTGGACATGCAGGCTCACCGGCACGTCCATCGTGTTCTCGAACTCGATGTGCAGGGTGTCGCCTTCGTTCAGCTCGATCAGCGGGCCGGGGATCGACGCCTTGCCCTTCTCGAAGCCGTAGCCCATCTGCCCGTCGGCGAGCTTCTCGGCGTACAGCTTGATGTGTCTGACCTCGCCGCCGGCCGGGGCGGCCCTCGCCGGTGTGTCGGCGCCCATGGCCTCGGGTACCGATGTCAGCGACAACGATGTCGCGACCGTCGCGCCACCCAGCAGTACACGCCGGTTGAAGGCGCGTCTGTCGAAGCTGCGTCTGTCCATGCCGAACTCCCCACGGCGGTACGGAAATTACGGGGATGAACCGGTGAGACGGTACCGGCCACTCTCTCGTTTATCCACACTCAGGACAAAGTTCGTCCCATTGTGGTCATAGGTATTGGCGAGTCGTTCAAAGGGGTCTAGCTTCCTTGTCGCTGTTGCTGTGACCGTGGAGGTGCCCATGCACTTACGAGGGTTGAGCACAAGAAGACAGACCTGGGTGGCCACCGTGACCGCCGGGATCGTCGCGGCCGGAGCGATGTCGGCTCCGGCCGCCGACGCACGCCCTGCTCCGGAACCACCCCTGACAACGATGTCCGTCAAGTCGCCCCCGGGCGGCGCGAATGTACGCGTGCTCATCTTCTATGGGTCCGCAGCCGCCGGCGACGAGTCGCCGCTGGTGAACGCCGGTATCGCGGCGATCGAGAAGATCGGCCTGTCGGGCCCGGCCGACCAGCGCTTCAAGGTCGAGGCCACGAACGACGCGTCGGTGTTCACCAATGAGACCAAGCTGGGCCGTTTCAACTCCATCGTGTTCCTGACCGGTGGCGGCGACGTCCTCGACCCCGAGCAGGAGGCGGGCCTCGAGGCCTACATGGAGGCCGGCGGGGGTTTCGTCGGCATCCATGACGCGGCCCGCGCCGAGCCGTACTCGGACTGGTTCACCGGCCTCGTCGGCGCCCGCCCGGCGGCCGGCGGACCGACGGCCGCGCAACGGGCCGTCGTCGAGGTCGGCGACCGAAAACATCCGGCCACCAAGGACCTGCCGCTGCAGTGGAAGCGGCCGGACAAGTGGCTGAACTGGGTGAAGAACCCCTCGGGTGACGTCCATACGGTCGCCCGGGTCCGGGAGTCGTCGTATCAGCCCGGTTCGAGTGCCAACGGCTGGGACCATCCGGTGAGTTGGTGCCGGGACTACGACGGCGGCCGCTCCTTCTACACCGGCATGGGCGGCACGGTGTCGTCGTACGACGAGACCGACTTCCGTACCCATCTGCGCGGCGCCCTGCTGTGGACGACCCGGCTGGTGCAGGCCGACTGCAAGGCCACCATCACCGGCAACTACAAGGCCGAGCGCCTCACCCAGCCCAACCAGCCCGGCCAGAACGACCAGATCGGCGAGCCGCACGGCCTGGTCACCGCCCCCGACGGCCGCGTCCTCTACATCGGCCGGGGCGGCGCCGACTCCTCCCAGCCGGTCGTCACCGACTGGAACAACCCGGACATCGGCAAGGGCAAGGGCGAGATCCACGTCTACGACCCGAAGACCCAGAAGGTCACCCTGGCGGGGGCATTGACGGTCTTCGGCAACAAGGGCGGCGGCGACGAGCTGATCAAGGTCGAGGAGGGGCTTCTCGGCATCGAGCTGGACCCGCGCTTCGAGGAGAACGGGTGGGTGTATCTGCACTACACCCCGCACTCCCGGATCAACCGCGACACACGGATGGCCGAGCGGCGCGTCTCCCGCTTCACGCTCGACCTCGCCACGAACAAGCTGGACCTGGGCAGTGAGAAGGTGCTGCTCGAGTGGCCGGTGCAGATCCACAGTTGCTGCCACGCGGGCGGCGGGATGACCTGGGACTCCAAGGGCAACCTGTACATCGCGACCGGCGACAACAACTCCAGCCGCTTCAGCGACGGTTACTCGGGCAACAACCCCGAGCCGAACTACAAGGGCGTCTCCTTCGCCGACGCCCGCCGCACCGCCGGCAACACCAACAACCTCAACGGCAAGATCCTGCGCATCCACCCGGAGCCGGACGGGACGTACACGCTCCCGGAGGGCAACCTCTTCACCGGCAAGGAGACCGACGAGGGCGGCGGCAAGACGCGCGGCGAGATCTATGTGATGGGGGTGAGGAACCCCGCGCGCATCTTCGTCGACCAGCAGACCGACATCCTCTACGCGGGCTGGGTCGGCCCCGACGCCGGCGCGCCGTCGACCACCTGGGGCCCGGCCAAGTACGACACCTTCGCCGTCATCACCAAGGCGAGCAACCGGGGCTGGCCGTACTGCATGGGCAACAAGCAGCCCTACCGGGACCGCAATCTGCCCGATCCGAGCAAGCCGCTGGGCTGGTACGACTGCGACCGCCCGAAGAACGAGTCGCCGAACAACGACGGCCTGGTCAACCTTCCGCCGGTCACCGGCAACAACATCTGGTACTCGCCCCAGGGCGGCGCCCCGGACTTCCCGCGCGACGCGAACGGCGTGCCGTCGTACAAGCAGGAGGAGGCCACCTACGGGCTGCCGTGGCTCAAGGGCGGCGGCCAGGCCGCGATGAACGGGCCGGTCTACCGGTACGACGCGGCGAGCACCAGCGGGACCAAGTGGCCGGCCTACTGGGACGGCAAGTGGTTCGTCGGTGACTTCTACGACGCCGACCAGCCGCGCAACGCGGTGATCACCGACCCGAAGACGCATGGTGACGGCGGTCTGCCGGTGCACTCGGAGTCGCTGAAGAAGATCGTGCCGGTCGGCAACGACGGCATCAAGAACCTCATGGACTGGAAGTTCGGTCCGGACGGCGCGCTGTATGTGCTCGACTACGGACGGGGCTTCTTCACCTCGGACGCCAAGTCGGCGCTGTGGCGGGTCACTTACACCGGCGGCGGGCCTACCCCGGCCGCCGACCAGCTCGCGAGGGGGGCGCGGTGACACGGCAGCGAAGAATGTGGGCGGCCCTGCTGGCCGCACTGCTCATGGTGCTCGGACTGCAGTCGCTTCCCGCGACCGGACAGCCGCAGCCACAGCCGCAGGCACAGGCCGCCGCCGCCGAGCAGGTGCTCACCTGGACGGCCGACGACGACATCATGAAGTACACCTCGGCGCCCACGACGGCGGTGGCGGGCGCGACGACGATCGTCTTCGAGAACAGCGCGGCGACCGGCAACACCACCGGAATGCCGCACACGTTGACGTTCGACACCTCCGACCCCGAGTTCAACAACGACGTCCAACTCAACATCCTCGCCAACCCCAACGACGACC
Source organism: Streptomyces sp. UG1 (assembly GCF_049974585.1). Taxonomy (NCBI): domain Bacteria; kingdom Bacillati; phylum Actinomycetota; class Actinomycetes; order Kitasatosporales; family Streptomycetaceae; genus Streptomyces; species Streptomyces sp. UG1. The sequence goes on from NZ_JBNGGG010000007.1 coordinate 95,808, forward strand.
AGGGCGGCCGCCACACCGCCGAGGTCACGCTCACCCCCGGTCGCTACCGCTACTACTGCGCCATCCCCGGCCACGGTCAGATGCAGGGCATCCTGGTGGTGACCGAGGGCAGCGGCGAGGACACCACGGCGCCCGAGGCGTCGGCCCGGGTCAGCGGCACACAGAACGCGCAGGGGCAGTACGTCGGTTCGGCGAGTGTGGCGATCGAGGCCACCGACGAGGAGGGCGGCTCCGGGGTCGACCGCGTCGAGTACGCGGTCGGTGACGCGGGCGCCTGGACGGCGTACACCACCCCGGTCGTCGTCGACCAGGTCGGCGATCACAAGATCCGCTACCGCGCCCTCGACAAGGCGGGGAACGTCTCGGCGGAGAAGAGCGTCACGTTCACGGTCGTGCCGCCGCCGACCGACGACACGACGCCGCCGGAGACTTCGGCGGCGGTCAGCGGGGAGCAGAACGCCGACGGGGCGTACATCGACATGGCGACCGTCACCGTCTCCGCGTCCGACATCGGTTCCGGCGTCAACACCATCGAGTACGCGATCGGCGACGGTGCCTGGCAGGCGTACACCGCGCCGGTGATGGTGCACGAGGTCGGCAGCCACACGGTGCGCTACCGGGCCACCGACAAGGCGGGCAATGCCGCGGCCGAGAAGAGCGTGCAGTTCACGGTCGTGGCGTCGCCCGAGCCGGACACGACCCCGCCGGTGACCGGTGTGACCGTCGAGGGCACGAAGAACTCCGACGGGGCGTACATCGGCGACGCCAAGGTGACCGTCTCGGCTACCGACGAGCACGGCTCGGGCGTCGAGCGGATCGAGTACTCGATCGACGGCGGGCCGTACCTGGCGTACGGCGCCCCGGTGGTCGTCGACCGCGCGGGCACGCACACCCTCGCCTACCGGGCCACCGACAAGGCGGGGAACACCTCCACGGCCCGCACGGTGACGTTCACCGTCGTGTCGAGCCAGGTCCCGGCGCCCAACTGTGCCGAGTTCGACGAGCGGTTGACGGTGATCGTCGGCACGGTCGACTCGGGTGTGCCGAACCGGATCACCAACAGCCGGTGCCGGATCAACGAGTTGATCGAGGACGAGAAGGAGTGGACGTCCCAGGCGCTGTTCCTCAAGCATGTGAAGGCGGTCCTGGACAAGCTGCTCAAGGAAGGCGTCGTGGACCAGCGCGAGTACAACGCCATCCGCAAGGCCGCCCGCCAGTCCGGGATCGGCAGGCCCGGGCAGACCGAGGGCTATCGGACGATCCTCGACGGCAGCGCGGCGTCGTTCGCCAAGTGGCAGCAGGTGGGCGGCGGTTCGTTCGCGCCGAACGGCGACGGCTCGATCACCTCGGGCACGACGAAGGACGGGCTGGGCATGCTGTGGTTCCCCGAGCGCAAGTACGGCGACTTCTCGCTCAAGCTCCAGTGGCGTGACGACGCTCCGGGCACGGGCAACGCCAACTCCGGTGTGTTCGTCCGCTTCCCGTGGGTCCACGACCACCCCGAGGAGCCCCGACCGGAGTGGGCCGCCATCAAGTACGGACACGAGGTGCAGGTGCTCGACCGGCCCGACGGCGACATGTACAAGACGGGCTCGGTCTACGGCTTCGACCGGGTGGGGCTCGCCGGTGCCGGCGTCACCCAGAAGGGCACGTGGAACGACTACGAGATCCGGGTGGTGGACCAGCACTACTCGGTCTACCGCAACGGCGTGCTGATCAACGAGTTCGACAACACCGGCGGTCAGGACTTCGTCCCGCCCCGCTCGGACGACCCGGGCACGGACGGGCGGCGGTTCGCCTCCGGCTACATCGGGCTCCAGGTGCACGGCACGACGGATGTGGTCTCGTACCGGGACATCCGGATCAAGGAGCTGTAGGTCCTTCTTTGCGGGCCCTGCTCGGCTGTACCCGCTTGGGTTCCCCCGGCATCTTCGGATACTCGGGCGGGTACGGCAGATCGCCGAGCCCGTGATCGCGCTCGTCCTTGTTGGCCAGCTCCAGCAGCGCGTCCAGCGAGAAGCGGTGGTCGTCCATGTCCGCGTGCACATCGCCGAGTTCGGCGAAGCGCGCGGGCATGGTCGCGATGTCGAAGTCCTGGGGGTGGGCCGCGCCGACCTCGTCCCAGCGCAGGGGTGCGGAGACGGGGGCGTGCGGGCGGGGCCGTATGGAATAGGCGGAGGCGATGGTCCGGTCCCGGGCCGTCTGGTTGTAGTCGATGAAGATGCGCTCGCCCCGCTCCTCCTTCCACCACTTGATCGTCACGTCCTCCGGCATCCGGCGCTCCATCTCCCGCCCGACGGCGATGGCGGCGCGCCGGACCTGGGTGAAGGTCCAGCGCGGCTCGACCGGCACGAAGACGTGCAGGCCGCGCCCGCCGGAGGTCTTCGGCCAGCCGCGCAGGCCGCCGAACTCATCCAGAAGCGCACGCAGTTCGTGGGCGGCGCGGACGGCGTCGGCGAAGTCGGTGCCGGGCTGCGGATCGAGGTCGATGCGCAGTTCGTCGGGGTGGTCGACGTCGTCGCGGCGGACCGGCCAGGGGTGGAAGGTGAGCGTGCCGTACTGGGCGGCCCACAGGACGGCGGCCTCCTCGGTGGGGCACATCTCGTCGGCGCTGCGGCCGCTGGGGAAGGTGATGTGGGCGGTGGGGATCCAGTCGGGCATGTTCTTCGGCGCCCGCTTCTGGAAGAACCACTCGCCGCCCAGGCCGTCCGGGTAGCGCTCCAGGGTGGTGGGGCGGTCGCGCAGGGCGCGCAGGATGCCGGGGCCGACGGCGGCGTAGTAGCGGGCGAGGTCCAGCTTGGTGAAGCCGCGCTCGGGGAAGAAGATCTTGCCCGGGTTGGAGAGGCGGACGGTCCTGCCGCCCGCTTCCAGCTCCACCGCTTCGCCCATGCGAGCCACGGTAGGCGCACGGCGCACACCTCGCACACCGGGCGGCGGCAGCGGTATGCGAGCAGAATCGACGGCATGGACCTTCCGGTGATGCCGCCCGTGAAGCCGATGCTCGCCAAGTCTGTGGCGAAGATCCCGCCGGGCATGCAGTACGAGGCCAAGTGGGACGGGTTCCGGGCGATCGTGTTCCGTGACCGGGACGAGGTCGAGTTGGGCAGCCGTACCACGAAGTCGCTGACCAGGTACTTTCCCGAGCTGGTGGCGGGGCTGAAGGGGACGTTGCCGCAGCGGTGCGTGCTGGACGGGGAGATCGTGATCGCGCGGGAGGGGCGGCTGGACTTCGACGCGCTGACCGAGCGCATCCACCCGGCCGACTCCCGGGTGCGGATGCTGGCGGAGAGGACCCCGGCGTCGTTCGTGGCCTTCGACCTGCTGGCGCTGGCCGACGAGTCGCTGATGGAGAGCCCGCTGGGGGACCGGCGGGCGCTGCTGACCATGGCGTTGTCCGGGGTGACGGCGCCGGTGCACGTGGCGCCGGCGACGACCGACATCGCGACGGCCGAGGGGTGGTTCGAGCAGTACGAGGGGGCCGGCCTGGACGGTGTGATCGCCAAGCCGCTCACCCTGCGCTACCTCCCGGACGAGCGCGCCATGTTCAAGATCAAGCACGAGCGGACGGCGGATGTCGTCGTCGCGGGCTACCGCCTGCACAAGAGCGGACCGGTCGTGGGTTCCCTGCTGCTGGGCCTGTACGACGACCGGGGCGGCCTGCAGCACGTGGGCGTGTCGGCCGCGTTCTCGATGAAGCGGCGGGCCGAGCTGGTCGAGGAGCTGGAGCCGCTGCGCATGGAGGACGTCGCGGGGCATCCGTGGGCGGCCTGGGCCGAGGAGGCGGCCCATGAGTCGGCTCGGCTGCCGGGTGCGCCGAGCCGGTGGTCGGGCAAGAAGGATCTGTCCTGGGTGCCGCTGAGGCCGGAGCGGGTGGCCGAGGTGGCCTACGACCACATGGAGAACGGGGTGCGCTTCCGGCATACGGCCCGCTTCCGCCGCTGGCGCCCGGACCGCACCCCCGAGAGCTGCACCTACGCCCAGCTCGAGGAGCCGGTGCGCTACGACCTCGCGGCGATCTTCGGGCCGCAGGCCTGAGGAGCGGTACCGGTCACGGCTTCATCAGCACCTTGACCGCGCCCTCCTCCTTGCGCTGGAACATCTCGTACGCGTGCGGGGCGTCGCTCAGCGGCAGCCGGTGGGTGGCGAAGCCGTCGACGCCGAGTGTGTCCTCGTCCATGAGGTACGGCAGGATGTCGTCGCTCCAGCGGCGCACGTTGGCCTGTCCCATCCGGATCTGGATCTGCTTGTCGAACAGGGTGAGCAGCGGGATCGGGTCCGCCGTGCCGCCGTAGACGCCGGACAGGGAGATGGTGCCGCCGCGCCGCACCAGGTCGATGGCGGTGTACAGGGCGGCGAGCCGGTCGACGCTGAAGCGTTCGGCGAACGGACCGCTCAGCCTGCGGGGCAGCAGCGCCGAGGCCTGCTGGGCCAGCCTGGCGGCGGCGCTGCCGTGCGCCTCGGTGCCGACCGCGTCTATGACGGCGTCGGGGCCGCGGCCGTCGGTCCGGTCGCGGACGGCGGCGACCAGCTCCTTCTCGTCGTCGAAGCTGCGCAGATCGAAGGTCTCGACGCCGCGCTCCCGCGCCCGCCGCAGCCGCTCGGCCACCAGGTCCACGCCGAACACCCGCCCCGCGCCCCGCACCTGTGCGACACGGCAGGCCATGTCGCCGATGGGGCCGAGGCCGAGCACGGCGATGCTGCCGCCCTGAGGGATCTCGGCGTAGCGCACCGCCTGCCAGGCGGTGGGCAGTACGTCGGAGAGGTAGACGAACCGGTCGTCGGGCGGCCCCGGAGGGATCTTGATCGGGCCGTACTGCGCCTGCGGGACCCGCAGATACTCGGCCTGGGCGCCGGGCACCGAGCCGTACAGGCGGGTGTAGCCGAACAGGGCGGCGCCCATGCCCTCGCCGGTGACCTGGGTGGTCTCGCACTGGGTCGGCAGCCCGGTCAGGCACATCCAGCAGTTGCCGCAGGCGATCTGGAACGGCACCACCACCCGGTCCCCCACCTGCAGGTCCGGCACCGCGGCGCCGACCTCCTCGACGATGCCGATCGGCTCGTGGCCGAGGATGTCGCCCGGCGTCATGAACGGGGTGAGCACCTCGTACAGGTGCAGGTCGGAACCGCACAGCCCGCTGGACGTGATGCGCACGACCGCGTCCGTCGGCTCCTGGATCCCGGGATCGGGCACGGTCTCCACCCGCACGTCCCGCTTGCCCTGCCAGGTCACTGCCCTCATCGTCCCGCGCTCCCTCCGTCACGCGTGCGTGCGCTCGTACGGTCCGCCCGGGTACCCCGGCGCCGCGCGCCGAACCACGAGGACGGACCACGGGGTGGGCCGACCGGCTGTCCCTGCGCGGGCCGATCGGCGGATTCGCGAGGACCGTCGGCGCCGATCGGGTATGGGCATCTATGAACTGATAAACACACAATGTGATGACATGAAATAGGTGGGTGGCTGAGGGTGACGACAGTGGGCGGACAACGAGCGGCGCGCACCAGACGCGCCACGACCATGACGGGGCTGCTGGCCGCCGCGCTGGCGGCCGCCCTGGCCGCGGGCTGCACGACGTCCGACGGCCCCCGCGACGACGGCCGTGGGCAGAGCCGTACGTCGCCCGGTGAGAGCGAGACCCGGGCGGCGGGCGGCGCGGCGCTCGCCGTGAAGATCGACAACGCGCGCGCCGCACGGCCCCACACCGGCCTGAACGAGGCGGACATCGTGTACGTCGAGCAGGTCGAGGGCGGGCTGAGCCGGCTGATGGCGGTGTACGCGCAGAAGCTGCCGAAGGTCGTCGGGCCGGTGCGCAGCGCTCGCGAGACCGATCTGCAACTGCTGGCCCAGTTCAACCGGCCGGTGCTCGCCTTCTCCGGGGCACAGAGCAAGCTCCTGCCGCTGATCGACAAGGCCCCCGTGCAGGCGAAGCCGCCCGGCGAGGCGAACAAGGCGTACTTCCGCGGCAAGTACCGGCCCCGGCCGCACAACCTCTATCTGCGGCCCCACCGGCTGATGTCCTCGCCACCGGGCACGTCCGTCCTGACGACCGGCTTCCGCTTCGGCGCCGCCCCGAAGGGCGGCAAGGCCACGGCCTCCCAGACGGTGCGCTACAAGGCGGCCCGGTACACCTTCACCTGGTCCAAGAACCAGGACCGCTGGATGGTCGCGATGGACGGCAAGGCCGCCCGTACGACGGACGGCGAGCGGGTCACGGCGGGCACGGTCGTCGTGCAGTACGTCAAGCTGCGCAAAACCGCGTTCCACGACAAGCTCGGCCACTACACGCCGTTCACCGAGACGGTCGGCTCCGGGAAGGCGCGGGTGCTGCGCGACGGGCTCGCCTACGACGTCAACTGGAAGCGCCCGAAGGCCACGGCCGGCACGACGTTCACGACGAAGGACGGCAAGCGGATGAACTTCCAGCACGGCCAGGTGTGGGTGGTGTTCGCCAAGGCGTCCTGAAAAACGAGCGGTCAGGGCTGTGCGACCAGGGGTTCCGCGGGGTTGCGCAGTCCCTCGGCCGCGTCCGCGACCCGGCGGATCAGATCGAAGAACAGCGTCTGCTCCTCGGCGGAGAGCGGGGCCAGGAAGACCTGGTTCATCCGGGCCGTGCGCACGGTCAGCTTCTTGTGCGTGCGCAGCCCCTCGTCCGTGAGACGCAGCAGGAAGCGGCGCCCGTCCTGAGGGTCGCGGACCTTGTCGAGCAGCCCGCGCCGGCCCAGCCTGCTGATCACCTCGGCGATCGTGGACCGGTCGAGCCCGACGCGCTCCCCCACCGTCCGCTGGTCCAGGCCCGGCTCGGCGACGAGGGTGTTGAGGACGGCGAACTGCGGCGAGGTGATCTCCTCGGAGACCATCGTGTTCCACAGCAGGTAGTGCGCCTGCTGGAGCCGCCGGGCCAGATGCCCGGGGTGGGTGGTGAGGTCCACGGCGGCCATGCGCGCTCCCCTGGTCTCGTATTCGTCGGTGCACTGAACAATACCCGTCCATGGCGCGCATGTCTGTGGCGCACACGGTCGAACCGACTTCGCGTTTATCAAGGCCTTGACGGTTTCCCGCTCCGGTGGCAGCGTGAGGAGGGATCTCGCAGAAATACTCAGTGCCCTGACTAATCAGGTGCTGAGGGCTCGGAAGAGATGGGGCTTCTCGGATGGACAAGGTGGTCGCCACGGCCCTTCAGGCGGTGGCCGATGTCGGCGACGGCGCGTCGCTCGCGGTGGGTGGCTTCGGGCTGAGCGGTGTGCCGAACGTACTGATCCAGGCTTTGTACGAGCGTGGCGTGTCCGAACTGTCGGTCGTCTCCAACAACTGCGGGGCGCTGGAGTCCGGGCTCGCCGTCCTGCTGGCGGCCGGCCGGATCGCCCGGGTGACCGGCTCCTACATCGGCGCCAACAAGGAGTTCGCCCGCCAGTACCTGGCCGGGGAGCTGGAGGTCGAGATGATCCCGCAGGGCACCCTCGCCGAGCGGCTGCGGGCCGGCGGTGCGGGGATCCCCGCGTTCTACACCCCGGCCGGCGTGGGCACCCAGGTCGCCGAGGGCGGGCTGCCCTGGCGCTACGACGGCTCCGGCGGGGTCGCGCTGGCCTCGCCGCCGAAGGAGGTGCGGGAGTTCGACGGCACCGAGTACGTGCTGGAGCGCGGCATTCGCACCGACTTCGCGCTGGTGCGGGCCGCGAAGGGCGACCGGCACGGGAATCTGGTGTTCAACAAGTCCTCCCGGAACTTCAACCCGTTGGCCGCGATGGCCGGGCGGGTGACGATCGCCGAGGTCGAGGAACTGGTCGAACCGGGCGAGATCGGTCCGGACGCGGTGCATCTGCCGGGGATCTTCGTGCAGCGCGTGGTCGCGCTGACTCCGGAGCAGGCGGCCGACAAGAACATCGAGAAGCGAACGGTGAGCGTCTGATGGCCTGGACACGCGAGGAGATGGCCGCGCGTGCGGCACGCGAGCTGGAGGACGGGCAGTACGTCAATCTCGGCATCGGCCTGCCGACGCTGATCCCGAACTACCTCCCGCAGGGCGTGGAGGTGATCCTGGAGTCCGAGAACGGCATCCTGGGCACCGGCCCCTACCCCACCGAGGACCAGGTCGACCCGGACCTGATCAACGCGGGCAAGGAGACCGTGACCGTCCTGCCGGGCGCCTCCTTCTTCGACTCGGCGCTGTCGTTCTCGATGATCCGCGGCGGCCACATCGATGTCGCCGTGCTCGGCGCGATGCAGGTCTCGGCCGGGGGCGACCTGGCGAACTGGGCCATCCCCGGCAAGATGATCACCGGCATCGGCGGCGCGATGGACCTCGTCCACGGCGCCCGCACGGTCATCGTCGTGATGACCCACACCGCCAAGGACGGCTCGGCGAAGATCCTCACCGAGTGCGCGCTGCCGCTGACCGGCAAGGCGTGCGTGAACCGGATCATCACCGACCTCGGCGTCCTGGACGTCACCGCGGACGGGCTGCTGCTCGTCGAGACCGCGCCCGGTGTGAGCGCCGACGAGATCATCGCCAAGACCGACGCCAAGGTGACCGTCGCGGAGGGCCTGCTGTGAACACCGTCTACCTCGTCGACGCGGTCCGCACCCCGATCGGCCGCTACAGCGGCGGCCTCGCGGGCGTGCGCCCGGACGACCTGGCCGCCCACGCCATCCGTGAACTGATCGGCCGTACGCCCGACTTGGACCCGTCCCGGATCAAGGACGTGTACTTCGGCAACGCCAACGGCGCCGGCGAGGAGAACCGCAACGTCGGCCGCATGGCCGCGCTGCTCGCCGGCCTGCCCACCTCCGTGCCCGGCGTGGCGGTCAACCGGCTGTGCGCCTCCGGCCTCGAGGCGGTCATCCAGGCGGCCCGCGCCATCGCCGTCGGGGACGCCTCCATCGCCGTGGCCGGCGGGGTGGAGTCGATGACGCGGGCGCCGTATGTGCTGCCCAAGTCCGACAAGCCGTTCCCGGCCGGGCACGCCGAGCTGTACTCGACCACTCTGGGCTGGCGCATGGTCAACCCGCGGATGGAACCGCAGTGGACCATCGCGCTGGGCGAGTCCGCCGAACTCATCGCCGACAAGCACAAGATCAGCCGTGAGCAGCAGGACGAGTACGCGCTGGCCTCCCACCAGAAGGCGGCCGCAGCCCAACGACAAGGCTTGTTCGACGCCGAGCTCGCCCCCGTGTCGATCCCGCAACGCAAGGGCGAACCGGTCCTCTTCGCCGCCGACGAATGCGTGCGGCCGGACGCCTCCCTGGCCGCCATGGCCAAGCTCAAGCCGTCGTTCCGCAAGGAGAACGGCACGGTCACGGCCGGAAACGCCTCCCCGCTCAACGACGGCGCCGCCGCCCTGCTGCTGACCGACGAGGAGGGCCTGAAGGCCACCGGCCGCGAGCCCCTCGCCCGGATCTCCGCGACCGGCGTCAACGCGCTCGACCCGCACTACTTCGGACTCGCCCCCGTCGAGGCCGTCAACCGGGCACTGGCCAAGGGCGGCAAGACCTTCGCCGACCTGGACGTGCTGGAGCTGAACGAGGCCTTCGCCGCCCAGGTGCTGGGCTGTGTCGCCGAATGGCCCGAGTTCGACCCGGCGGTCCTCAACCCGCAAGGGGGCGCCATCGCCCTCGGCCACCCCTTGGGCGCCTCCGGTGCCCGTCTCGCCGGCACGGTCGCCCACCAGCTCGCCCGCAAGGGCGGCGGAGTCGGCGTCGCCACCCTCTGCATCGGCGTGGGCCAGGGCCTCGCCCTCGTCCTCGAACGGTAGGAACCCCCATGACTCTCACCCAGCACGACATCGACCTCGAGATCGCCGCCGAGCACGAGGCCTACGCCAAGCGCGTCGCCGAAGGCGCCCCCGTCGAACACCAACCCCGCCGCGACTACGCCCCGTACCGCTCCTCCGTCCTGCGCCACCCCAAGCAGCCGCTCGTGTCCATCGACGTCAGCAAGGACCCGGAGCTGGTGGAGCTGCACTCCCCCGCCTTCGGCGAGCGGGACGTCACCGAGATCGACAACGACCTCACCCGGCAGCACACCGGAGAGCCGATCGGCGAGCGCATCACCGTGGAGGGGCGGCTCCTCGACCGTGACGGCCGCCCGATCCGCGGTCAGCTCATCGAGATCTGGCAGGCGAACTCGGCGGGCCGCTACGCCCACCAGCGCGAGCAGCACGACGCCCCGCTGGACCCGAACTTCACCGGCGTCGGCCGCACCCTGACCGACGACAGCGGCCGCTACCGCTTCACCACCGTCCAGCCGGGCCCCTACCCCTGGCGCCAGCACGTCAACGCCTGGCGGCCGGCGCACATCCACTTCTCGCTGTTCGGCACGGCGTTCACCCAGCGGCTCGTGACGCAGATGTACTTCCCGAACGACCCGCTGTTCCCGTACGACCCGATCATCCAGTCGGTGACGGACGACTCCGCCCGTCAGCGGCTGGTGGCGACGTACGACCACAGCCTGTCGGTGCCGGAGTTCTCCATGGGCTACCACTGGGACATCGTGCTCGACGGGCCGCACGCCACCTGGATCGAAGAAGGGCGCTGACCTGCCATGACGAAGATCGACACGAGCCGCCCGGAGACGGTCCTCCCCACTCCGTCGCACACGGTGGGCCCCTTCTACGGCCACGCCCTGCCCTTCCCCGGCGGCGGCGACATCGCGCCCCTCGGCCACCCGGACACGATCGCGCTGCAGGGCTACGTTCTCGACGGCGACGGCAACCCGCTCCCCGACGCCTTCGTGGAACTGTGGGCCGCCGACCCGGACGGCCGGGTCCCGCAGGTCGACGGCTCGATGCGGCGCGACCCGGCCAGCGGCGGCTTCCTGGGCCGCAACGGCGTGGAGTTCACCGGCTGGGGCCGGATCCAGACGGATGCCAACGGCCACTGGTCCGCGCGAACGCTGCGGCCCGGGGCGCGCGGGCGGAGCGCGCCGTACCTCAGCGTGTGCGTGTTCGCGCGCGGGCTGCTGGTGCACCTGTTCACCCGGATCTATCTGCCGAGCGACGAGGCCGCGCTGGCCGCCGACCCGCTGCTCGCCTCGCTGGACGAGGCGCGCCGCGCCACGCTGATCGCCGCGGACCAGGGCCGTGCCGCATACCGTTTCGACATCCGCCTTCAGGGCGAAGGCGAGACGGTCTTCCTGGAGTTCGAGTGACTTCTGTCGATCCCGACGACACCGGCCTGCTCGCCCCCGGGTGGGCAGGCTCCCCCGCCGCGACCGCGACGAGCGACGCCGCCTTCCTGCGGGCGCTGCTCGACGCGGAGGTCGCGCTGACCCGGGCCCAGTGGGCGCTCGGCCTCGCCCCGGCCGAGGCGGCGAGGGCGGTGACCGACGCGGCCGACACCCACCCGTTCGACGTACGGTCCCTCGCCGGGCGCGCCCGCGCCGGCGGCAACCCGGTCATCCCCCTGGTCGCCGACCTGACGAAGGCGGTCGGCGACGAGTACGGCCCCTATGTCCACCGGGGCGCGACCAGCCAGGACATCATGGACACGGCGACGATGCTGGTCACCGCGCGCACGCTCGAGCTGGTCCTCGGCGACCTCGGCCGTACGCAGGGGGCGCTGGCCCGGCTGGCCGCCGAGCACCGCGACACCGCGCTGCCGGGGCGGACCCTCACCCAGCACGCCGTACCGACGACGTTCGGGCTGAAGGCGGCCGGGTGGCGGGCGCTGGTGCTGGACGCACGGGACCGGGTGACGGCCGTACGGGACTCGCTGCCCGCCCAACTCGGGGGCGCGGCGGGGACACTGGCGGCGTTCGGGGCCTACGGCGCGAGTGACCCGGTCGAGCTTCCGGTGGCGTATGCTCGCGAACTCGGCCTGCGGACCCCCGAGTTGCCTTGGCACACGCTGCGGACCCCGGTCGCCGATCTCGCCGGGTGTCTGGCGTTCACGGCGGGTGCGCTCGGCAAGGTGGCCGTCGACGTGCTCACGCTCTCCCGCACCGAGATCGCGGAGGTGGCGGAGGGCAGCGGCGGGGGCTCGTCCGCGATGCCGCACAAGTCCAATCCGGTACGGTCCACCCTCATCGCCTCCGCCGCGCGGCGGGCGCCTCAGCTCGCGGCCACACTGTACGGGTCGCTGGCGGCGGAGGACGAGCGGCCCGCCGGGGCCTGGCATGCCGAGTGGGAGCCGCTCCGGGAGCTGCTGCGGCTGGTCGGCGGGGCCGCCCGGGACGCCGTCGAGCTGGCCGAGGGGCTGCGGGTACGCCCCGATGTCATGCGCGAACACCTGGATCTCACCCGTGGGCTGATCATCTCCGAGCGGCTGTCCGCCGAGCTGGCCCCGGTGCTGGGCCGGGCCCGCGCCAAGGAGCTGCTCACCCGGCTGGCGTCCGAGGGCCGGCCGCTCGCCGAGGCGCCCGAACTGGCGGACGTCGACCTCGACCCCACCCACTACACCGGCTCCGCCGGAGCCCTCACCGACCGTGCTCTGGAGCGACGTTGAACCTCCTCAACCACCGTGCCGAAGGGCCCACTTCCGCGCCGCCGCTGCTGCTCGGACCCTCGCTCGGCACCTCGTACGCCCTGTGGGACAAGGTCGCGCCCGAGCTGTCGATCACGCATCGGGTGGTCCGCTGGGATCTGCCGGGGCACGGCGGGTCGGCGGCCGATCTGATCGAGGAGGGCGCGACGGTCGGCGACCTCGCCCGTCTGGTCCTCGCGCTCGCCGACTCGCTCGGCATCGAGCGGTTCGGCTACGCGGGTGTCTCGCTCGGCGGCGCGGTCGGCCTGTACCTCGCCGTGCACCACCCGGAGCGGGTCGGCTCGCTTGCGGTGATCTGTTCGTCGGCGCACTTCAACGGATCCAAGCCGTGGCAGGAGCGGGCCGCGCTGGTGCGCCGCGAGGGGCTGGCGGGGCTCGCCGAGAACGCGCCCGCCCGCTGGTTCACCTCCGGGTTCACCGTGCCGGAGCTGGTCCAGGACCACCGGGACGCCGATCCGGCCGCGTACGCCGCCTGCTGTGACGCGCTCGCCGCCTTCGACCTGCGCGATCGGCTCACCGAGATCTCCTCGCCGACGCTGCTGATCGCCGGGCGGGAGGACCCCGCGACCCCGCCTGCGCATCTGCGGGAGATCGCGGACGCCGTGCCGGGCGCCGCGCTGGTCGAGATCCCGGGGGCCTCGCATCTGGCGCCGGCACAGTGCCCGCAGGCGGTGCTCACGGCGCTGCGGGCGCACTTCGGTGAGAGTGCGAAGCGGGGCATGGAGGTGCGGCGCGAGGTGCTCGGCGATGCGCATGTGGACCGGGCGCAGGCCCGGCAGACGGCCTTCACCGCGCGCTTCCAGGACTTCATCTCGCGCTATGCGTGGGGCGAGATCTGGACCGACCCGACGCTCAGCCGCCGCGAGCGCAGCATGATCACCCTCACGGCGCTGGTCGCGCACGGCCACTACGACGAGCTGGCCATGCACATCCGGGCGGCCCGCCGCAACGGGCTCACCGCGGACGAGATCGGCGCCGTACTGCTCCAGACGGCCGTGTACTGCGGGGTCCCGGCGGCGAACTCGGCGTTCGCGACGGCCCAGCGGGTGCTCGCGGAAGAGGAAGGGTGACCCCGGCGGTCGCAGGCACAGCAGTAGCTCGCACATGCCTCCACGTCGTGCCTACGGTGGAGGCATGTCCACGATTCTGATCACCGGCGCCACCTCGGGGCTCGGCCGCCACGTCGCATTCGAGCTGGTGCGGTCCGGGCATCGCGTGCTCGCGCACGGGCGGGACGCGGGCCGTACCGAGCGGCTCGTGGCGGAGCTGCGGGCCGAGGGCGAGGCCGAGGGGTTCGTGGCGGATCTGGCCTCGCTGGACCAGGTCCGGGAGCTGGCGGCGCATGTCGCCGGGGCGCATCCCGAGCTGGATGTGCTCGTCAACAACGCGGGGGTGGGTTTCGGTGCGCCCGACGCGGGCCGTGAACTCAGCGTCGACGGGCATGAACTGCGCCTGGCGGTCAACTACTTGGCGCCGGTCGCGCTGACCCGCGCACTGCTTCCCGTGCTGCGCGCGAACGCGCCCGCGCGGATCGTGAACGTCGGCTCGGCCGGCCAGGAACCCCTCGACTTCGACGACCCCGAGCTGACCCGCGGCTACAGCGGTGTCTCGGCGTACCGGCGCGCCAAGTTCGCGCTCGCCGCGCACACGTTCACCCTGGCCGAGGAGCTGACCGGCACCGGCGTCTCGGTGAACGTCCTGCATCCGGCCACCTTCATGGACACGGCGATGGTCCGCGAGGGCGACATCACGCCCTGGAACACGGTCGCCGACGGCGCCCCCGGCGTCCTGGCCCTGGCCACCCGGGACCTGGGCACGGGCCGGTACTTCGACGGCACGCGCCCGGCGCGGGCGCACGAGGCCGCGTACGACCCCGAGGTACGCAAGCGGCTGTCGGCGGTGACCGATCAGTTGCTGTCCCTGTGAGGGAGGGACTGCTTCACACCACGCCCGCAGCCAGTGCCGTCTCCGCCCGGAGCACCAGCCCGTCCGCGCCGCACGTCTGCGCCAGCGCGATCCCCCGGCGCAGTTCCGCGGCGGAGCGGGCGGCGATGCCGTATTCGATGCGGGCCGCGGCGTGTTCGTACTGGCAGGGCGAGGCCTCCAGATAGGCGACGGCCTGCTCGGCGAGGCGTACCGCGCGCTGGCCGGTCTCCAGGGCAGCCGCGCAGCGCAGGGCCTCGCCGATGGCGGTGTCGGTGCCCAGGCGCTCGGCGTGCCGGCGGGCCTCGGTGGCGAGCCGGGCGGCGCGTGCCGGGTCCGCGTTCGCCAGGGCCCGGGTGAGGTCGACGGCCCAGGGGACGAGCACCGGGTTGTGGTGGCCGCGCACGGCCGCCGCCTTCTCAGCGGCCTCCAGTTCGTTGATGCCGTCCTCGGTGTGGCCGACGGCGAGCAGCAGGCGGCCGCGGACCGAGCGCGGGTCCGGCAGGACGATGGTGGACGGGTAGGGCGGGGCGAAGCCGTACTGCTCGGCGATCTGCCAGGCCTGATCGACATGGCCGCGGGCGAGCAGCGTGTCGACGAGGTTGCAGGTGGCGGACCAGTGCAGGGGCAGCCGGCGGCCGACGCGCTCGGCGAGCGCCAGCGACTTGCGCAGGGAGGCCTCCGCCTCGCGCAGCCGTCCGCGCCTGCGCAGGCCGAGTCCGACGTAGGCGTGGGCCAGGGCGAGGTGGCCGCCGCTCCAGCCGGCGGACTCGTACGCGCGCAGCGCCTCGTTGTAGAGGGCCTCGGCGCGGTCGAGCCGGTCGGTGTAGGCGTAGGCGCTGGCCAGCATCATCGGCAGCTCGATGCCCCACTCCGGGTCGGTCCAGCCGAGTCCGGGGGCGAGGCGGCCGTTGACGAGGGAGCGGTCGCACAGCTCGGCGACCTCCTCGGCGCTCTCGCCGCGGGCCATGGCGTCGAAGCCGCGCAGGATGAGCAGGGCGCGCTCGGGGTTGTCGCGGCCGGTGCAGGTCCTGGCGAGTTCGGCGAGGCGTGCGGAGCGTCCGGGGGAGGTCGCCTCGCCCGCGTGGATGCCCTCCCACATGAACTGCACCGCCTGGAGCCGCAGCTTGGCGGGTCCGGCCGGGTGCCGGGCGGCCTCCGCCTCGACCGTGCGGACGGCCTCCTCCAACTGGTCGTTGTGGAGCAGGGCCTGGGAGAGGCGGCAGACGGCGTCGACGCGTTCGTCGCCCACCAGGCCGGGCATGGCGAGGGCGGTCTGGAGGTGGTCGATGGTGGTGGCGGGCGCGGTCAGGAGGGTGGCGCGGCCGAGTTCGTGCAGCACACGGGGGTGGACGTCGGGCAGCGGGGGTTCCAGAAGCGCACGTTCCAGGCAGCGGCGGGCCGCGTCGGGGGCGCCGACGGCGAGGTGTTCGCGGGCGGCCTCGCGCAGTTGCTCGACGAGTTCCTCGTCGTCGTCCGGGTGCACCTCGAGGAGGTGGCGGGCGGCGACCGCGGCGCCGTGGCCGTGGTCGGTGACGACGCGGGCGGCGATGCCGTGCATCGCGGTGCGCAGGGCGTCGGGGATGGAGTTGTAGACGGCGGTGGCGATCAGCGGATGCACGAACTGCAGCTCGCCGCCGTCCGGCCTGCCGCCCGCCGGGTCGGACTCGGTGAGGATGCGGGCGGTGCGCAGGAGTTCGGCGCAGCGCACCGCCTCGTCGGGGCTCATGGTGGCGAGTTCGGCGACCAGGTCGACGCAGATGCCGGTGCCGAGTATGGCGGCCGCCCAGGCGAACCGGGTGGCCTCGATGCCGAGGGTCTCCAGGCGGGCGACGAGGCCGCCGCCGCGTGCCGCGCGGTTCAGGGCGCGCAGCTCGCCGGCCGCGGCCTCGGTCGGTTCGTACTCGCTGTCGTGCACCTTGGCGAGGAGTTCGACGGTCTCGTACGGGTTGCCGCCGGTGACGGCCCAGACCTCGCGGCAGAACGGGGCGTCGGCGTGCGGGCCGAGGGTGGCGCGGGTGAGGCCCGCGGTGGCCTGTGGGGTGAGGGCGCTCAGGGTGGCGACGGAGGAGCCGGCGGCGGCGACCGCGTCGAGGTGGCGGGCGCCGTCGCCGGCGGTCTCGCCGGGGCGGCGGGCCACCATGACCAGGACGCTCTGCTCGGCGAGGCGTTCGGCGAACGCGGCGAGCCAGCGCAGGGTCTCCTGGTCGGCCCAGTGGGCGTCGTCGACGAGCAGCACCAGCGGCCAGTCGCGCCGGGCCAGCCGGCGCACGGCGGCGACCAGGCCGTCGCACACGCCCTGCGGGTCGGCCTGGCGCTCGCCCGGCTCGGTGATGCCGAGGGCGGGGCCGGCGATGTCGTACCAGTCGCCTAGGTACTCGCGCGCCTCTTCCGGCATCAGCGACAGCAGTGCGGGCTGCAGCAACTGCCGTACCACGTTGAAGGGGACCGAGCTGAGGGTCTCGCTGCCGCGGGCGGACCACACGGTGCAGCCGCGGGCCTCGGCGATACGGCGGGTCTCGGCCAGCAGCGCGGTCTTGCCGAGTCCGGCCTCGCCGCGGACCACCAGGAGGCTGCCCGAGGAGGACTCGTCGGCGCACAGGGCGTCGAGGGCGCGCTCGACCGCGGCGAGTTCCTCGTCGCGTTCCCAGAGGGAGGCCGAGGCGCCCGGCGTCGGCCGTACCTGCGTCATCCCGCTACCTCCCCGCTTCGCCCAGATGACGTACCGACCCCGAGCGTAGCCGTCCGACCGACTGAGTGCAGGCCGGTCGGGGCAGCTCTTGCCGTGACGGGTGACGGGGAGTGCGCGCGGGCGACGCGCAGGGGTCGCGACCTGCTTCAGAGGAATTGACTGGCGGTCAAGAACCGGTGGTCGAAGCGACGTTCAGGCCGCCAGCTAGCCATGGACGGCACCGAGCCCGCCAGCAGGGTCCGGCCGATCGGTCTCGCAGGGCCCTGCTGGCGGGCTCTGTAGGGAATCTCATCGATTGGCCTCCTCCTCCCGCCCAGACGGGAGCATTCCAACCCGGTGGGGTTGAGGTTCACGGACGCTCGACCGCTGGTGGGATGTCGTCCCTCAGGCAGGCCCTGCCACGACGCCCCTGACGGGGTGTTGGCAATCTACCACTGAGCGTGAGCGCCCGTGTGCTGATCCTGGTGATCACGCTGATGACCGGGGCGACGACACTGATCGGCGCGCTGCCGACGTACGCCACGGTCGGGGCGCTCGCGCCGTGGCTGCTGACGTTGCTGCGGGTGCTCCAAGGGCTGTCGGCGGGCCGGGAGTTCGGGGGCGCGGTGTCGGTGATGACCGAGTTCGCGCCGGCCGGGCGACGCGGGCTTTACGGGTCCTGGCAGTCGTTCACCGTGGCGCTGGGGCTGCTGGGCGGCGCGGGGGCGGCGGCGCTGCTGGCGACCGTGCTGAGCGAGGAGCAACTGGGCGACTGGGGCTGGCGGTTGCCGTTCCTGCTGACGCTGCCCTTGGGGCTGGGTGCGCTGCGGCTGCGGCTGCGGCTGCGGCTGGACGAGACGCCGGCGTTCCGTCAGGAGGCGCGGGCCGAGCGGCCGCCCGCGCGTGTGGTGGCGGGGGCGATCGCGCTGGGTGCCGGGCGGATCATGGGGTGGGCGGCGGCCGGATACACGTTCCTGGTGGTGCTGCCGTCGTATCTCCAGTCCTCGCTGGACGCGACCTTCCAGCAGGCGCTGATCGCCACCGTGCCGGCCAATCTGGGGTTCGCGATGACGATCGTGTCGGCGGGGTGGCTCAGCGACCGGTTCGGGCGGCGGTCGGTGATGCTGACGGGGGCGGTGTCGGTGGTGGTGCTCGCGGTGCCGCTGCTCAACCTTCTGCAGGATCCGGGCGTTTCCCTCACCGTGAAAGGTGCGGCCGTGTGGGGCGCGGGCGCCGTGGTGGGGCTGATGGCGGGGCCGGGTCCGGCGATGCTCGCGGAGCTGTTCCCGACGAACGTGCGCTATACGGGGCTGGGACTCGCCTACGCCTTGTCGAATGCGGTGTTCTCGGGCTGTGCCGGGCTCATCATCACGGAGACGATCGAGCGGACGGGGAGCGTGGACATCCCCGCGTACTACGCGGCGGCGACGTGCGCGGTGAGTGTCCTCGCGCTGGCAAGGCGTCCGGGAGGAAGGGCGAGGTGATCGGATGCGGGTGATCGGTCTGATGTCGGGCACGTCGTACGACGCCATCGACGCCGGCGCCGCCGACCTGAGCCTCGTCGGCGACAGCCTCGTGCTCAGGCCGCTGGGGCTGGTGAGCGAGGCGTACGACGAGGCGCTGCGGGAGGCGCTCACGGCGGCGCTGCCGCCCGGGACGACCTCGATGGCGGAGGTGTGCCGGCTGGACACCCGGATCGGGCGGGCCTTCGCGGCGGTGGCCGTCCGGGCGGACCGTGACCTGTGCGGCGGGCGGGCGGAGTTGATCGCCTCGCACGGGCAGACCGTTCACCACTGGGCCGAGGACGGCCAGGTGCACGGCACGCTCCAGCTCGGGCAGCCCGCCTGGATCGCCGAGGCGACCGGGCTGCCCGTGGTCGCCGACTTCCGCCCGCGCGACATCGCCGCCGGCGGGCAGGGCGCACCCCTGGTCAGCCTGGTCGACGTGCTGTGGCTGCGCGGCCGGCCGGGCACGCCGGTCGCCCTCAACCTCGGCGGCATCGCCAACCTCACCGCGCCCGACGGCACCGCCTTCGACACCGGGCCGGGCTGCGCGCTGATCGACGCCGCGGCGCGGGGGTTCAGCGGCGGAGAGCTGTCGTACGACGTCGACGGGGCGCTGGCCGGTCGCGGCACCGTCCACGAGCCGCTGTTGGACAGGTTGCTGGAGGAGCCGTACTACGCGCTGCCCGCGCCGAAGACGACCGGCAAGGAGCTGTTCCACCTCGGCCATCTGCGGGACGCGCTGGCCGGGGTCGGCACCCTGCCCGCCGAGGACGTGGTGGCCACGCTGACCATGCTCACGGCACGCACGGTCGCCGACGCGGTGCGCGCGCTGGGCGCGAGCGAGGTGATCGCCTCGGGCGGCGGGACGCGCAACCCCGTGCTGATGGCGATGCTGGGGCAGCGGCTGCCCGGGGTGGCGCTGCGCACCTCCGACGCGTTGGGGCTGCCGTCGGCCGCGAAGGAGGCGTACGCCTTCGCCGTGCTGGGGTTCCTGACCGCGCACGGGCTGCCGGGCACCGTGCCGACGGCCACGGGCGCCCGGGAGGCACGCGTGCTCGGTTCGATCACGCCGGGCCGGGACGGGTTGCGGCTTCCGCCGCCCGCCGGGGAGCGGCCGGTGCGGCTCGTCCTGGAATGAGGGCTTGTGGAAGCCCCGGAGGGGGTTCCTCTCATCCGGCTTTCACCGACACCTCATACGGTGAGTACATGACGCAGGTGACTCCTCCCGGCTGGTACCCCGACCCCGGCCGCAAAAGTGACGGTCCGCCCACCGAGCGCTGGTGGGACGGCGAGGCATGGACGGACCAGGTCCGGCCCGTGGGGTCGGCCGACGTACCGGGCCCTCCGGAGCAGCCGCCGGCCGACGGCGGCCCCTCGGCCCCTCCGGTGTATCCGGTGCACCCGGGCTATCCCGGCCAGGTGCAGTCGGGCGGGCGGCGTGGCCTGCGCACCGGCATAGCCATAGGCGTGGCCGCGGTCGTCCTCGCGAGCATCGGCGTGGGCGTGTTCGCGCTCACCGCCGACGACGGCTCCAGCAACGTCGGCTCCCAGCAGGGCCCCGGCGGCCGGGGCGGATCCGGCGGCCAGGGCGGTGACGGGGGCGGCCAGGGCGGTCCGGGCGGCGGCGACGGCGGTTCCGGCGGCCAGTCGCCCGCGCCCGAGGGGTCCGAGCCGCCGAAGGTGGACAGCGGCTCGGTGAGCGACCCGGTGAACGGGATCAGCATCCCCATCCCGGACGGCTGGTACGGCCGGCAGCTCACCGTGGGCGCGCAGGTGGCGTCGGACGAGACGTACAAGTGCCCCGCCGACACCTCCCAGGAGTGCATGAAGGGCGGCGCCTACTCGGCGCCCGCACTGGTGCACGGCGCCAAGGACGACACGGCCGAGGAGGTCGCCAAGGCGGACATCGAGGCGAACGCCGAGGAGTCGTACGGCAAGGGGTACGGCGAGATCACCTCGCACGAGGTGCTGGCCTCCACGGCGGTGACCGTGGCCGGGCAGAAGGGCTACCTGGTGCGCTGGAAGGCGGTCACCAGCGAGGGAACCGACGGCTACGTCGAGTCGCTCGCCTTCCCCTCCCCCGTCAACGAGCGGCAGATGGTCCTGGTCCGCCTCGGCGTCGACGTCACGGAGGGACAGTCGGTCCTCGACGAGATCGCCAAGGGCATCAAGGTGTCCACCGGCGGCGGCAACGGCCGCGACATCTGACGCACCCCGGGAACGATGCGGCCGGGTGGGGCGCCCCTCCGCTCAAGGGGAACCCCACCCGGCCGGGGGGTGCGCGCCGCCCCCGTCCCCACGGTGCGGCGCGGAACAGGTCACCGTCCAGTCATCCCGTGGACGGCGGCCTGAGTCTCAGGTGAGGCCGAGCGCCGGCAGCACGGCGGCCTCCACGAACCGGACGATGTACTCCGGGTCGGCGTCCTCGCCCTCCAGCATGGGACGGGCCCGCAGCACGCCGAAGATCTGGGCGGGGATGTACTCCAGCGCCGGATGGCCGGCGGCGACCTCCCCGCGCTCGACGCCGCGCCGGAGGATCTCCCGCAGCGCGTCGAGCTCGGGCTCGATGAGCGCCTCGTGCAGGGCCCGCTTCAACTCCGGGTCCTCCATCAGGGCATGCCCGAGCGCCTGCAGCAGCCGGGTGTCCTTGGACGACCACGCCCCGGCGGCGCGGGCGGCCTCGCGCAGGTCCCCGGCGAGCGAGCCGGTGTCGATGCCGTCGAAGCGGGTCTGCCGGCTGGCGCGCAGGGCGGCCGCCACGAACTGCGGCTTGGTCCGCCACTGCCGGTAGAGCGTGGCCTTGCTGCACCGGGCGCTGGCGGCGACGCCCTCCATGGTGACGGAGTCGTAGCCGCACGCGCGGACCTGTTCGAGCACGGCGTCGAAGAACTCCTGCTCACGCTCGGGCGTGATCTTGGAGCGGCGCGAGGCGGCGACCGTCTCCGGTCCGTCCGCGGCCTGCGACGTCATCGGCTCGCCTCCTCGCTCGAATGCGACGCCCCGCCGTCTGCGGAGGCGCGCTTTCCAGTGTGTCGTACGTCTATCGAAACGCCACTGTACCGGAACGCTGACGTATCGGTACAGTGGCGTATCGGTACATCCGCGTTTCGGTACGTGGCCGTACCGATGAGTTCGCCGAGCCCGAGGAGTCAGCACCTCGACAAGCTCAGCCGGCATCACCAACGTGAGCGAAAGGGCCGGGGGATGAATGGCCGCACCGAGCCTTCCGAGGCGGAGACCGCGATAGCGCGGCCTCCGCTCGTTCGAGAGCTCCTGCTCGTCGCAGGGCTCTTCCTCGTCTACAAGTTCGGCCGCCAACTGGCCACGGGCCACACCGCCGAGGCCTTCCGCAACGCGGACCGCGTGTGGGATCTGGAACGGGCCGTCCGACTGCCCGGCGAGGGCTCGGTACAGCACCTGCTGCTGCACAACGACACGCTCGTGCACCTCGCGAACACCTACTACGCGACCGTCCACTTCCCGGCCACGGCGGCCTTCCTGATCTGGCTGTATCTGCGGCGCCCCGCGCACTACGTCTGGGCCCGCCGCGTCCTCGCCGCCGTCACCGCGGCCGCCCTGGTGGTGCATCTGGCGTTCCCGCTCGCCCCGCCGCGCATGTCGGCCGCGACCGGGCTGATCGACACCGGGCGGGTGTACGGCCCCTCCGTCTACGGCCCGCCCCAGACCGACCACCTCTCGAACCAGTTCGCGGCGATGCCGTCGCTGCACTTCGGCTGGGCCCTGATGGTCGCGATCGGCCTGATCGTGGCCACTCGCTCCCGCCTGCGCCGGCTGTGGCTGCTGCATCCGCTGCTGACCCTGCTGGTCATCGTGGGCACGGCCAACCACTACTGGCTCGACGCGATCGTGGCGACGGCCATGCTCGGCATCGCCCTGGTGGTGATCAGCCTGCCCCGGCGCACGGCGACGGCCACCGGACGCGGCGCCGGGAAGCTCGTGCCGACGGCCCTGGACGAGGAAGCGGTCGACGAGGAATCCGTACTCGTGGGAGCGGCCCGATGAACGCCACCGTCCTCGCCGTCGTCCTGTCCCTGGTCTCCGCCGTGGCCTACGCCGCCGCGGCCGTCGCCCAGGAGCGGCTGGCCGCCCGCGCCCCGGGCTCGGGCCTGCTGCGGCTGCTGGGCTCCGGCGCCTGGTGGGGTTCGGTCCTGCTGAACGGCTCCGGCGCGCTGCTGCACGTCGTGGCCCTGAAGTACGGCCCGCTGACCGTGGTGCAGCCGCTCGGGGCGCTCACCCTGGTGGCCGCGGTGCCGCTGGGCGCGCGTATCGCGGGGCGCCGGGTCAGCGCGGTCGAGTGGCGCGGTACGGCGCTGACGCTGACCGGCCTGGCCGCGATCCTCGTCACGGCGTCCGGGCCGGCACCCGAGCGGGTCCTGAGCACGCCCGAGGCACTGGCGGTCGCGGCGGTGACGGTGGCCCTGATCGGCATGCTGGCGCGGCCGGGCGCCCGGCCGGGGCTGCGGCACGCGACCGCGTCCGGCTTCGCCTCCGGTGCCGCCTCGGCGCTCACGCAGACGGTGACGGTGGCCGCGACGGACGGTTCCGCCCCGCTGCTCAGCCTCCAGGTGATCGGGGTGGCGCTGCTGGTCGCGGCCCTCGCGGCGAGCGGGCTGCTGCTGTCCCAGACCGCCTACCGGGCCGGGCTCGGCGCGCCGCTCGCGGTGGTGACGCTGGCCAACCCGATGGCGGCCGCGGCGATCGGCCTGGTCCTGCTCGGCGAGCGTCTGCAGGGCGGCCCGGCGGGCATCCTCCTGGCGCTGGCCGGGGCGGGACTGGCGTCGTGGGGGGTGGTGCTGCTCAGCAGGGCCACACCGGGGCCGGTCCCGGCCGCCCCGGCCGACCTCGCGGCGGACGAGGAGCACCCCGTCGCCGCCGTCCTGGCCCTGGAACCCGAGTCGGCGGCCCAGGAACCGGCGCTGGTGCCCCGGCAGCCGGAGCCGGGGCACCTCACCGCGCTCTGAGCGGCGCCGCGACCCGGAGCGCTCCACTCGGGGCCAGGAGCTGTCCGGGCGATCATGTGACTGCCCCGTGCCCGGGTCGCTGTTGCGAGGGTGAGGCGGGGCGATCCGACGGATGCCGAGTGGGAACGGTTGCGGCCGTTCCCACCGGCGGGCAATGGACGTTGTGGCTGGTGGCGGGATCACCGGCAGGGGCAGGGCAAGGGCAGGTTCTCATCAGCACGCGGTCGGCGCCCGGACCGGACCGCCGCAGTCCCGGGCCGCGGCCACTCGCCACCGCGGCTCTGCTCATCCGGCTCCGAAGTTGAGCCGCTACCTCACAAAGGGATCGGCCGGTACGTCAGAACCTGATCGACTACCTCGTCACCCGAAAGCTCCCGCTCCGGCGGCCAGAAGATCAAGTCGCCGACATATCAGGCTGCTTGATAGGTCCGACTAAGCCTTGAGTGATGCGGCCGACCTGGCGGCCTGCTCGATCTTCGCGCAGTAGGCTGCACGGGCTTCCTCGTCGATCTGCTGCTCGTTTTCGGCGCGCACCCCGGTCCGGCCGTCAAGGCCCTCGCGCAGGATATCGGCGTGCCCGGCATGCCGGACGGACTCGCCGAGGACATGGACCATGACGGCGAACAGGTTCGTGTTGGGACAAGGCTCCGGCCACCACGGCACGTGGCCGGGGGCGTCGAGGGGAAGCTCGTTGATCGTCGCGTCCGAGTGTTCCCACGTGCGCCGGTAGAACCCGATGATCTGATCGCGGGTCTCGTCCTCGGTCGCCCACAGATCGCCGCCGTTGTAGTCCTGCCACCGGGGCAGCGGTTCCGGGGAAGGGCGGTCGAAGACCTCGCCGAAGTACCTGGCCTCGACGGTGGCCACGTGTTTGACCAGGCCGAGGAGGTTGGTCCCGGTCGCCGTCAAAGGTCGGCGGGCGTCGTATTCGGACAAGCCGTCGAGTTTCCAGAGCAGCGCCTCGCGGTCCCGCCGCAGTCTCCGGTGCAGGTTGTCCTTCGCGAATTCATCGATCATGCGGCATGGACCCTACACGCATGCCGGACCGGGGAGGTGGGCGGATGCCAGGTGAGAATCCAGCCGGCGGTAAGCACCGCCGCGCCGCCTGCCAGGGCGATGGCGCCGCCCGTTCCGACGCCTGCGGCCACCGAGCCGAAGCAGGCCGACCCGACGCCCTGCAGCGTCATGCTGCCGGAGCCGAGCAGACCGAAGGCCTGGCCCTGGCCATCGTGCGGCAGGGCGTCCAGGAACGGCCGTTGCAGGCCGAGACCGTAAGCCAATCCGAAGCCGCGCAGCAGCAGACAGGACGAGACGCCCACTCCGGGCTCGGTGGCGAAGCCGACGAGCGGCAGTCCCTCAGCGCAATCAACGGGACTACCAGTCGCTCCCGGGTGGGTGGCCGTAGCAGTCGACCCACCAGCAGGTCACCGACAAGCATGCCGACCGGCAGACAGCCCATCAGCACCGCGCACCAGCCGGGCGCGAAGTGGCGTCCTCCCGCGTAGGCGACGATCAGACCTTCCGCGCCCGCCACGAACGCCGGCGGTAGCCACTGGGCCAGCATCAGTCGTCGTACCGTGTGTCCGCGCAGCAGGCCGGCACCGTGCAGGCTTGCCCGGACGGCCCCGCCATCGCCCCGAGCGCTGCCGGGTGTGTCGCCGGACTCTCCCAGCTCCAGCCTGGGTAGCCGGATGCGGATGGCGAGGGCGCAGCCGAGGGTAGAGGGCGGCGCTCACCGCGAGCGCCCGGCGCGGGCCGAGTACCGTGATTGCGCAGCCGAGGGTGAGGAAGGCCCGGTGGATGTCGGCGCGGATTTCCCAGCGGATACGCAGTCGGCGGAACCGGCGCAGAAGTGCGAAGGCCGCTTCGACGGCCCAGCGGTTCTTGCCCAGGCCGCTTCCGTGCCCGGTGCCGCGCCGGGCGATGAGCGTGCGGATGCCCGGCTCACGGACCTGGCGGTGGTGGACGTTGTGGTCGTGACCGCGGTCGGCGTAGAGGACGTCGAGGCGCTGACGGGATCGTCCGCGCTTGCCGCGGATGGAGGGGGGCGGTACGGCGTGGATCAGGCACCCTGGCTCACCTCGTCAGCCGGTGCGCCGTGTGCTGGAGCTGCTTCTCGGCGCAGAGCAGATGGCGGCCGCCGACACATCGGGTGGGAGCCGGCCGCACATCGGGCAGACAGCTCTCGTCGTAGTGGACGCGGGCGCCGGGCCACCTCCACCAGCCGGGTGAGCAGGCTCTGCCACATGTCCCAGTCGATCTCGCCCGCGGCGTCGGCCGAGGCCTGGACCTGCCCCTGCCCTGCCCCTGCCCTGCCGGTGATCCCGCCACCGGCCGCAACGTCCCTTGCACACCGGCGGGAACGGCCGCAGCCGTTCCCACTCGGCATCCGTCAGATCGCCCGGACCACAGCTCCTAGTCGGTGATGATCGCCGGGTCGCTCACACCCGGCCGTCCGGTCTCCACGCGTCCGGCGAACCGCCGCAGGAACGCCGGGTCGGCCTCGGAGGTGACGGTCAGGTCGTACCAGCGCCGGCTCGACGCCAGGTCGACCGTGCGGCGCACGGTGGCGCCGGGCCGTACGGTCACCGTCGTGGGACGTCCGCCGTACCCGTCGGCGACCTTGAGACGGACGCTCGTCGTTCCCCTGTTGGTGAAGGTCAGCTCGATGTCGTCGCCCTTGTGCCGGGCGGTGACCTCGGGGCCGGCCGCCTTGTTCGAGCCCTTGAACCAGCGCACGAAGCCGGACGGGCCGTGCACGGTCAGGTCGTACGAGCCGTTCGAGTACGCGCTGTTCCACGTGTCCGCCAGGGACTTGCCGGCCTCGGTGGTGTACATCCAGGGGCCGTCGGTCCGGTTGCCGGACGTGACGTGGAAGGCGGCGCCGGCCTTGGCACCGGAGGCGAAGGCGAGCGTGAACCTGCCGGCCGCCGAGTCGACGGAACCGTCCACGTACGGGGCGTACTTGAGCGGCCGGGAGGGCCGCAGACCGCGCTCCTGCCCGGGCATGTCGGGGTCGGCCGGCGGCGTCGGCCGGTAGTCGGGGTGCCGCTCGCGGTCCGGCGGCTCGTACTCGTCCGTCCCCGGCAGCGCGGCCGGGCGGCTGTCCTTGCGGGAGAAGTCGAAGGCCGAGGTCAGGTCGCCGCAGATGGCGCGGCGCCAGGGAGAGATGTTGGTCTCCTCGACGCCGAAGCGGCGCTCCATGAACTGGAGGATCGAGGTGTGGTCGAGGGTCTCGGAGCAGACGTATCCGCCCTTGCTCCACGGCGAGACGACCAGCATCGGCACCCGCGGGCCGAGGCCGTAGGGACCGGCCGGTTGCTTGCTGTCGCCCGGGTAGAGGTCGAGGGAGACGTCGACCGTGGACTTGCCCTGGGAGGCGTCCTTCGGCGGCAGCGGCGGCACCACGTGGTCGAAGAAGCCGTCGTTCTCGTCGTAGGTGATGAACAGGGCCGTCTTCGACCAGACCTCCGGGTTGCAGGTGAGGGCGTCCAGAACCTCGGCGATGTACCAGGCGCCGTAGTTCGAGGGCCAGTTGGAGTGCTCGGTGAAGGCCTCGGGGGCGGCGATCCAGGAGATCTGCGGCAGCTTGCCGGCCTTGACGTCGGCGCGCAGCCGGTCGAAGTAGCCGTCGCCGTTCTTGACGTCGGTGCCGGTGCGGGCCTTGTCGAACCAGGGGTCGCCGGGCTCGGCACCCCGGTACTTGTTGAAGTACAGCAGCGAGTTGTCGCCGTAGTTGCCGCGGTAGGCGTCCTCGATCCAGCCCCAGGAGCCGGCCGCGTCGAGGCCGTCGCCGATGTCCTGGTAGATCTTCCAGGAGATACCGGCCTGCTCCAGGCGCTCGGGATACGTGGTCCAGCCGTAGCCCAGCTCGTCGTTGCCGAGGACCGGGCCGCCGCCGGTGCCGTCGTTGCCGGTGTAACCCGACCACATGTAGTAGCGGTTGGGATCGGTGCCGCCGATGAACGAGCAGTGGTAGGCGTCGCAGATGGTGAAGGCGTCGGCGAGGGCGTAGTGGAAGGGGATGTCCTCACGGGTCAGGTACGCCATGGTCGTGGTGCCCTTGGCGGGGATCCACCGGTCGTACTTGCCGCCGTTGTAGGCGGCCTGGCCGTCCGGCCAACTGTGCGGAAGGCCCTCCAGGAACTGCATGCCGAGGTCGTCGGCGTCCGGGTGGAACGGCAGGATGTCCCTGCTGCCGTTCGACTGGTGCCAGTTCGACTTGCCGTTGTCCAGCTTCACCGGGCGCGGGTCGCCGAAGCCGCGGACCCCGCGCAGCTTGCCGAAGTAGTGATCGAAGGAACGGTTCTCCTGCATCAGGACGACGATGTGCTCGACGTCCTCGATCGACCCGGTGCGGTGGTTCGCCGGGAGTGCGGCGGCCCGCTGGATGCTGCTCGACAGGGTCGCGAACGCCGTTGTCGCGCCCGCGAGTTGAAGGAATCTGCGCCGGTTGACGTCGGGCATGAGTGAGGGACCTCTTCCCCTGGAGGGTGTTTTGACCGGCCGTTGGCGACTGCTTGGTGATTGTTTGGTGACTGAATGCGCGCGAAAGGAGTGTTCCAGGAGCACCAAACGTCAGGGAAGGGTCCGGTGGCGCTCGTGTGAAAGTCGTCGGTACGCGAGGTGTGCCGGGCCCGAGGCAGGAGATGGTCGCGATCATGACAGAGACGACGCGCACGGATTCCCCGCCGACCTCACGGCCCGTACGCCAGCTCCTCGCCGCCTGAAGTCGTCAACGCCGTGGAGTGGTACGACTGGTACGCCTACACCTTCCTCGCCACCTACATCGCGGCCGAGGTCTTCCCCAAGAG
Source organism: Streptomyces sp. UG1 (assembly GCF_049974585.1). Lineage (NCBI taxonomy): Bacteria > Bacillati > Actinomycetota > Actinomycetes > Kitasatosporales > Streptomycetaceae > Streptomyces > Streptomyces sp. UG1. The sequence continues at coordinate 124,178 of NZ_JBNGGG010000007.1, forward strand.
CGCGGACAACTCCCTGGTGCCGCTGCTGTCGACGTTCGCGTTCTTCGAGGTGGGCGGGCTAGCCTGCCCCCGACGTACGAGACGGCAGGCATCCTCGCGCCGATGATCCTGGTCCTGGCCCGCCTCCTTCAAGGCCTGTCCGTGGGCGGCGAGTTCGCGGCGTCGACGACCTTCCTGGTGGAGTGGGCGGGGCCGGGCCGGCGCGGGCTGTTCTCCAGCTTCCAGTACGTGTCGACGACCGCCGGGCAGTTGGTCGCCTCGGGTATCGCGACGCTGCTGGTGGACACGCTGAGCGACGGGCGGATGAACGGCTGGACCGGCGGGTGCCGTTCGTCCCCGGCGCCGTCCTCAGCCTGGTCGGCTTCTGGATCCGCCAGGGCGCGGCAGAGACCAGAAGCGCCGAGCAGCGACAGGCCCCACGCCCCGGCCTGCTGGAGGCACTGCGCCGCCACCCTCGCCAGTCCCTGCTGATCTGCGGCATCACCGCGGGCGGCACGGTCGCGTACTACACCTGGACGTCATACCTGCCGACGTACGCCGAACTCAACGCCGGCATCGAGAAGTCCGACGCCTTGCTGGCGGGCACGATCTCACCGGCCTTCTTCGCCCTGCTCCAGCCCCTCGGCGGCCTCCTCTCCGACCTCCCCCACGAGCGACGACGCATGGCGATGGAAGGCCCGCCGGTAGTGCGACGTCTGTCGGCGTTCGAAGGAGATCTGGCGCCCCAGCGCCGGCCCAGATCCGTGTCGTCGCCGACGCGATCGATGAGCGCACGGCCGAACGCGGTCAGACGGTCCTTCGCCGGTGCTCCCGGTCCCAACGGAGGAGGACCGAAGGTGTACGCCTCATGGAATTCGGCCTCGACCTCCTCCACCAGAGCCAGCAGCAGTCCGTCGCGGTCCCCGAACCGGCGGAAGAGCGTGCCCTTCCAAACTGCGGCAGCCTGTGCGACCTCGTGCATCGCCGCATGTCAGCCGGCGGGATCCGCTCCCACTCCGCGACCCGCAGCCGCAGCAACCGCCCCACAAGGGTGCGCCGCGCGGCCGGCACCACCGACTCCGCCGTCCGCTCCAGCACATACGCGCCGAACGCCTCGACGGCCGTGCCCAGCAGCACCAGCACGGTGAGCCCGATCAGGATCCCGGCGATGGTCTCACCGGAGGCGAGCCGGTCCGCCAGTGCCTTCGTGGCCAGCGGCTGCAGCAGCCCTCCGCGGCCCCGGCCAGGGCGCACAGCAGGCCGAGGGCGACGGCCCACCGGCGCGGCCGGACATACGCGTAGAGGGCCCTGACAGTCTCTCGGGCGGACAGGGAAGCCTCATGGGTCTCATCCGTCGTCGGGGTGGATGCGGTGTTCACGAAATTCCTTTCTTCTGCGGTCCGCCGGACACCGCATCAGCGGTCCTCGCGCACCAGGGCGTGAGCAGGTGTCGGCTCAGCGAACGAGTCCGACCGCGCTCGTGGCGAGGGTGTGCGCCAACGCCTCGGAGACCTCGGGACGGACGACGAACAGGACGAAGGCGCCCGCCGCCAGCGTCAGACCGAGGAATTCCAGAAACTCGCCCCTGCCAGGGACGGCGTCACGGCGCGGCACGTCGGCCGATGTTCCGAGGAAGTCCTGGTCCTTGTTGTGTCGCGCACGGTGTGTCATGCCTCCAGCCTGGAAGCCCGTCCGCCCCGCGCCCATCCGGCAACTGTCGGGTCCACCCCCGCCGAGTGGCTGAAGAAGACCGCCGTCCGGTCGCGCCGGAGGCCGATCAGGACGAGACTCCGCCGGTCGGCAGGGCGATACCCGCCGACCGGCGGGGGCGTTACCGAAGGCTGCCGGATGGTCCGCCCCCTGACGTCCACGCGAAGTTCTCCGTATGACACAGACACAGCCGCCGCAGGAGACGCCGGCTCCACAGCAGAACCCGCCTCCGCAGCCCCGAACCTCCCCCGAGTCCGCCGCGCCGGCCTCGCCCGGTCCCTCGATGGGACGCCTCGTCGGGGTGGATCTGGCCCGCGCGCTGGCGGTGTTCGGCATGTACGTCGTGCACATCGGCCCCCCGCTGTCGGCCACGAGCGGCGTCGCCAGCTGGATCCGGTACATATCAGACGGTCACTCCTCGGTCCTGTTCGCCACCCTCGCCGGGTTCTCCCTGATGCTGCTCGCCGGCCGCCGCGAACCCAAGACCGGCCTGGCCGGCCGGCAGGCGAGGGCCCGCATCGCGATCCGCGCCGTGATCCTGCTGGCGCTGGGCACCGTGATGGCCATGGAGTACGGAGGAGTGATCATCCTCGGCTTCTACGGCGTCTACTTCCTCCTCGCCCTGCCCCTGGTACGACTGCGCGCCAGGACGCTCGCGATCATCGCGGCCGCGTTCGCCCTCGTCACACCCCAACTGGCCTTCGCCCTCAACTCACTGCTGACCGAGTCGGTCCAGCAGAGCATCAACACCTACGACCCCCTGCGCCGCCTCAGCGAGGTGGGAGTGCTCGATCTGCTGCTCACCGGCTTCTACCCGGCGCTCACGTGGATGTCGTTCGTGATCGCGGGCATGGCCCTGGGCCGCCTCGACCTGTCCGCGCCCGCCGTCCAGCGGCGCCTGGCCGCGCTCGGTGCCGCCCTCACGGTGACCGCGTACGGTATGTCCCTGCTGCTGGCCGGCAAGGGCGCGCTGCGCAGCCTCGCGGAGGACGGGCCGTCGTCCGGCGGCTCCGGGTCGATGCCCCCCGGCAGCGGGTCGGCATCCCTCGACAGCGGGTCGTTCCCCGACATGCCGGCGTCGACGCTCCTGACGGCCGGACCGCACAGCGGCACCACCTTCGACATCATCGGCAGCGTCGGAGTCGCGATCCTCGTCATCGTGGGCGCGACCGTGGCGATGGACCGCCTGCCGCGATTGCGTCGCCTGGCCAAACCGGTCATCGCCGTGGGCACCATGTCCCTGACCGCCTACGTCGGCCACTTCCTCGCCCAGTCCGCGCTGTCCCTGCCCGCCGGGACCAGCACCCAGCAGTCCTGGGTGCCGCTGCTCATGTTCGTCCTCGGGGCGATCGTGTTCGCGGCGATCTGGTCCCGCTTCTTCCGCCGCGGCCCCCTGGAGTACCTGCTCAACGCCGCCACCAAGCCGGCGAAGTACATCCGATGAGCCCAGGCCGGGGTGGGACACCTCCACGCCCCACCCCGGCCTGGACCGCTCATGGACTCGGCGACCGCACAATCCTCGCAGGATTCCACCCGCAATCCGGGCTCGTCGGCGGCGCGGCAACCGCCGCCGTCAGGACCCTGATTCCCATCACGGCACGCGGGGCGACGACGCCCGGCCGACCTTTTGAAGGGGGCGGGCGGGTGGCTCTCAGAATCCAGTAGTGTCCGCCTGCAGGGCGGTGGGGGCCGCCGCGGCGACGGCCAGGGCGACTGCTGTGGGGGCCGGCAAGGTGCGGCGGTGGATCGAACAGGGCACGTCTGCGCCTCTCGGTGCAACACGGTGCTTACGGCTTCGGCGGCGCCCAGGTCGTCGTCAACGATCTGGGCGGCACCATCGCCGGTACCGGAGGTGGCACCACCATGGCCGACCAGGCAGTCAAGGAGATCATCGACGCGGGCGGCCAGGCCGCGGGCAACATCCGCAACGCCCCCTTCCCCGAGCTCACACCCGAGTCGATCGAGGCTCTGCTCGCCGTCCACGTCAAGGGCGCGTTCTACGTCACTCAGCCCGCGTTCGCCGCATGGGCGTCCGCCAACTACCGCCAGTTCCCCAAGGGCATGGACAAGGTTCTGGCCGACGCCTGTCCCGTCGTCGCCAGCTACGGGGGCCGCGATCGAGGGCTCAAGGGAGCGGCGGCCGAGCTCGAGTCCGCCCTCGGCCGACTGGGCGTCGTCCATGTGCATCCGCGGCTGCGTGTCGCCGGGGTCGGACCTGACCCGGAGGCCTCCGCGGACGCGTGGCGACGCATCGAGGCGTTCTTCCAACCACATTTGAAGCGCTCATGAAGCGCTCAAGTGCCCCGCGCCGACCGTCAGTTCACGTGCCGGAGTCGCGCAGCAGTGCGTACGCGGGCCCAAGGACGACCGGATACCCTTCGCGAGACAGCAGCGTGGTCCGGGAGGGCAAGCGTGACCGACACCAGCAACACCCGACCCGCCGACAGTGACGCGCAAGCTCCGCGGCGGAGCCGACTGCACCGCCTGATGCGCTACATCCCGCTGATCGCTCCTGTCCTGCTGTGGACCGTGCCCTGCTGGGTGCTCCTGTACACCGGCCAGCACTGGCCGCTGCCCGTCACGCTGGTCGGCACCGCGCTGTTCGTCCTCGGCCTGACCGGTATGCCGCTCGCGATGGTGCGCGGCCACGGCCGGCGCCAGCAGGACCGGGCGGCGATCATCGGTGACACCCTGCTGGGCACCAGCTGGGTTCTGTTCACCTGGTCCGTTCTGCTCGGCGTCTTCTTGCGGCTCGCCCTGACCGTGGCCGGCGTCGGCGGGAGTCAGGACCGGGCTCGCATCGTCACGTGGGCCGTCCTCGGCGTAACCGCCGTGCTGCTCGCCTGGGGGTACCTCGAGGCCCGCCGCGTGCCACGGGTGCGACGACTCGACGTGCGACTTCCACGGCTGGCGGCCGGGTTGGACGGCCTCCGCGTCGTCCTCATCACCGACACCCACTACGGCCCGCTCGACCGCGCCCGCTGGTCGGCGCGGGTGTGCGAGACGGTGAACACCCTGGAAGCCGACCTGGTCTGCCACACCGGCGACATCGCGGACGGCACGGCCGAACGCCGCCGCGCCCAAGCCGTCCCCCTCGGAACCGTGCGGGCCACCCATGCCCGTGTCTACGTCACCGGCAACCACGAGTACTACAGCGAGGCCCAGGGCTGGGTCGACCTGATGGACGAGTTGGGCTGGGAGCCGCTGCGCAACCGTCACCTGCTGCTCCACCGCGGAGGCGACACCCTCGTGGTCGCCGGCGTGGACGACGTCACCGCCGAGTCCTCCGGTCTGGCAGGCCACCGCGCCCACCTCGCCGGAGCCTTGAACGGCGCCGACCCCGACCTACCCGTCCTGCTCCTGGCACACCAGCCCAAGTTCATCGACCGGGCGGCAGCCGCCGGCATCGACCTCCAGCTCTCCGGTCACACCCACGGCGGCCAGATCTGGCCCTTCCACCACCTGGTCCGCCTCGACCAGCCCGCCCTCGCCGGCCTCACCCACCACGGCGCCCGCACCCTCCTCTACACCAGCCGCGGCACCGGCTTCTGGGGCCCGCCATTCCGCGTCTTCGCCCCCAGCGAGATCACCCTGCTCGTGCTCCGCTCCCCGCACCTGCCCACCTCGCCGTAGCACTGGGCGGGCCGAAGGCAAGGAGCAGAAGACACAGCGCCACACTCCGCTGTGGTCGACCTCCGCTCCTCTGATGCCGGGGGATGCGGCGACCGGCATTGAATTGATCGACGTCACCGCCGGGTCACGCCCTGTCCCGCTGCGCCACGCGGTGCAGTCCAGCCGTTTCGTCGGACTCATCGGGCTGGTCGGCGTGGCAAGACTCGGCTGGTCACGGAGGTCGCCCGCGAATGGACCGGGCAGTACGACGACGGCGTCTTCGTCGCCGACGTGTCCGAGGTCCGCGAGCCCGAGGACCTCTGCTCCCACATCGCCGCCGCTGTGAGCCAGCGTTCGGCAAGGCCTACGTCGAAGGCGGGCGGCTCAGCCGGGACGAGCCCGCTTGAGAACCGGCAAGTGATGAGCAAGACGCACGCCAAGGCCCTGACCAGCTCTTTCACAGAGACACTTCCGCCTGACAGAAGCCGCCTTGCGAGGCAACCACACCCGTCAGGACCCTGAGTCCAACCACGGCACGCGGGGCGACGACGCCCCGCCGACAGGGACGAGTTTGCCGCCCTCGGCGAGGGCGTCCTGGTACAGCTCGTCGAGGGTCCTGGTCTCCTCGGAGCCGCTGCCGGTCGCGGACTTGGTGGAAGCGGCCGAGGCGGGGGATGCGGTGGTGCCGAGTGTGCCGAGGCTGAGCGCAGCCCCCGCTCCGGTGGCGAGAAGACGTCGTCGGCTGGGCAAGCTGGTCACGGGATTTCGCATTCTGTGTGTGTGTGTGGGGGGGCGGGGTGATCTCGGTTCAGGCGTGTTCCGCGGCCCGTGCGACCGCCTCGGCGAGCATCGCCGCGACATCGTCGGGGTGGGACAGGTGCGGGGAATGCCCCGAGGGCACCTGCACGCTGTGTGCGGCGCGGGCGGCCCACTGTTCCTGCACGGCCGGCGGCAGGGAGGGTTCCTGTGTTGCCACGATGTAGGTGAGTGGTGTGTTGGCGGGGGCGGCGCCGATCGACACCGCTGAAGATGGCCTGCTCGACGTCACCTGCCTTGACGGCGAGCCCGTCGGGCGAGTGGATCCAGTTGGGCGGGAAATCGCCGCCCATCCATTCCATCATCGAGCTGCCCGGTTCCAGCGCGAACGTGCACCACAGGCCCCTGGAGGGAGTCAACAGTGGCACGAATCACCGCCACGTCCTCCGTGAGGCCTTGGGTGAGAGCGCTGTCGGGGTGGCTGCTGGGCAGCTGCACAGCCCGAGAGTCGACCCCCCGGGAGGTAAGGCGATCGCTCAGGGGGCCGAAGACCCACGGGGTGTGCATCGCTCCATGCACCAGCACGACGGTCGGTTTCATAAGTGTCTTCCTCACGGCCGGCGTTGCGATGGTCAGTCGTTCATCGCGTCGCGGACGAGCGCGGTGTCGACGAACTGCTCGAAGCGGACGATGAGTCCGCCGCGGACGACGAAGTGATGGGCGACGCGCACGTCGATCGGCTTGCCGGTGGCCTTGTTGACGGCGGTGTAGCGGGCGAGGACGACGACGTTCTCGCCGTCGACGACGTAGGTGTCGTCGTGGGCGGTCCAGCCGTCCCAGTCCTGGCCGAGCTTCTCCATCACGTTGGAGGTGACGCCCTCGGGGGTGCGGTAGGTGCCGGCGAGCGGGAAGCCTGCCATCTCGGTCCACTCCACGTCGGGGGCGAGGGTGGCGCGCAGGGCCGCCAGGTCACCGGCCGCCGAGGCCAGGTACTGGCGGCGGACGACGTCCGCGGGGGCGGTGGAGGCGGCGAGATCGGTGCTGTCGTGCGTCATGCCGGTCAGCCCCACTTCATCTCGCCCTTGGCGACCTTCGCCCCCAGCTGGGCGGCGATCAGCATGCCGTTGTCCGGGTAGCGCGCGACGAGGGCCTCGGTGAGCGCGGCGCCGTCGGCGGCCTTGCCCAGCTCCTCCTCGAAGGCGACCAGGTAGTCGCGGGTGGCGGTGATGGCGGAGGCGTCGGCGGGGGCGCCGGGGAGGCGATGGCCGGGAACGACCAGCTCCGGCCGCAGGGCGGCCATCTCGTCGAGCAGGCCGATCCAGACGGCGCGGTCGTCGGAGGTGGGGGTGTCGGCGACCCACACGTGCTCCTTCTGGAACAGCAGGACGCCGCCGAGGAGGGCGCGGTGCTCGGCCTGCCACAGGTAGTGGCGGTCGGACAGTCCGGCGGGGCCGCCCTTGAGCTCGAAGCGGTGGCCTTCGAGGGTGAGGTCGCCGGTGAGGGGCTCCAGGTCGACCAGGCGGGTGGGCAGGTTGGGGCCGAGGGCCTCCCAGGCCTTGAGCTTGCCCTCGTAGGAGTGGTTGATGTGCTCGATGACGATCGGGGTGGCGACGAACCGCGCCTCGGGGAAAGCGTCGGCGATGACCTCGGCGCCGAAGTAGAAGTCGGGGTCGCCGTGGCTGACGAACACCGTGGTGAGCTTCTTGCCGGAGTCGAGGACCTCGGCGGCCAGGCGGTGGCCGTCGGCGCGGGTGAAGGCGGCGTCGACCAGCAGCGCCTCGTGCTCGCCGGTGACGAGGGTGGCGGTCTTGTTCTTGCTGCCGGCGGGGAAGTCGAGGTCGAGGACCTTGAAGGAAAGAGTGCTCATGGCTGCTTCCTGATGTGAGGTGCTGGTTGGGGGAAACCGGCGCTCCGCCATGTGGCGGTTCGTCCTGGAGAGACGGGTGAGGTCGGAGCTGCAGTCAAGATCGATCTGCGGTTGCACGGAGCACATGTCGGCTCGTATGCCGTGCCGGTAGGAGCGGACCGTCAGCCCTGGGTGCCGTTCTGGTCTGTGGGGTAGAGACCGAGAAGGTTCTTGGGGTCCGACGGGTTGACGCCGTGGACGTCGCCGACGTACAGGCCGATGCGAGCCTTGTAACGATCCAGGGCCGCACGGTCGCTCATGAACTCTCCGAGGCCGAGCGGGTTCATGTTGGCGTAGCCGAAGACGCTCTTGCGGCCGGCCGGCGGGGCGACGTCGGTGCGGGCGCTCCAGGTGCCGATGGCGTGTTCCTGGGCGTCCTTGGACAGCAGCCAGCTCAGGTAGAGCTTGGCCGCGGCCTTGTGCGGGGCGTTCTTGAGGATGGCGCCGGTCTGAGGCCAGGCCACCCAAGGGGACTTGCGTGGCAGGCTGGTCCGGGAGTGACCACTGGCACTGCCGGCGCTGCCGAAGTTCGCCACGTAGTTGCCGGTGCCGACCAGGTCGGCGGAGTCCTGGGTGCCACGCACGAACTTCGGGTTCTGGGCAAGCAGTCGCTTCAGGTAGTCAAAGCCGTACTTGTCGGTGAGCTGCTTGAAGTAGTAGAGGACGGCGTCGTCGTCGTTGGGGTAGGTGAAGACGAGCTTGTTCTTGAACTCGGGCTTGAGGAAGTCCTTCGCTTCGACCGGCGCGTCCGAGCCGAGTGTGGTTGCTGTGACGTTGGCGAAGCCGAAGAAGAACAGGCCGGTGTAGTAGCCGTCCTTGTCCTTGATCTGCCGGTAGACCTTGTCCCAGCCAACCGGCTTGTACTTCTGCAGCGCTCCTTCCTTCTTCCAGCGCGGGAAGTCGTCGAGGGTCTGCAGATGGACGACATCGGCGACGACGTGGCGTTCGGCGACCTGGTTGTCGACGCGGGCGTCGTGGTTCTTGCTGAAGTCGACGACGATGCCGACCTTCATCTTGGGGAACTTCTCCTCGAACGCCTTCTTGAGATAGTCGGCCTGGCCGGGCTTGTCTCCCCCGGCGTAGACCACGAGGCGGCCGCCCTCGGTCACGGCCTGTTGGTACAGCGCCTGAAGCTGGGCCTCCTCACTCGATCCCGTCTGTGTGGGGTGGGAGGAGGGGACGGCGGCGGCGGTGGCACCGCCCGCGACCAGGACGCATAGAGCGACGCCGAGGGCCCAGGTGCTGCGGGTCGACTTCACAACTACTCCTTCGGGGGCCTAGAGGGTTTCAGGCGGTCAGAGATGCCGGGCGCCGATGCCGTGGGCGGGGTCCAGGACGGTGACCCGGTCCGCGGACGTCAGCCCCGGCCGCTGCCGACGCGGCGGGCGACACCACGTGCTTGCAGCCAATATATCTGCTGATGCAGATTCTGCAAGTGCAGATCCTTCCAGCGTCGAACTTCTGGCATTCTGGTGAGGTGAATGAGCAACTGCTGAATGACGAGGACGTGACCCTCTTCGGTCTGTTCGTGGAGGCCTACGCATGCATCAAGCCGCTGGTGAACCGCGATATCGGCATTCCCGACACCTGGTTCGAGGTGCTGCTGCGACTGGGCCGCACACCCGGTCACCGGATGCGCATGACCGACCTGGCCGATGCCGTGTCCTTCAGCTCGGGCGGCTTCACCCGGCTCGCCGACCGCATCGAGAGGGAAGGGCTCATCCGCCGAGAGCCCGACCCCCGCGACCGGCGGGCGGCGCTCGCCGTACTGACCGAGCAGGGCGGCGAAGCCCTCAACAAGGCGTTGACCGCACATGTCTCCCACCTGCGCAGTCATGTCACCTCCGTGCTCTCAGCCGAAGATCGCTGCCACTTTGCACGCATCCTGCGCACACTCCGCGACGCCAACCAGTGAGCTCGGGCCGTAGACCCAGGCGATAGCTGCGCGCTCCGGACGATGGTCGGCGGTAACGGTCCTCCCACTCGGTCGCCGACAACTGGACGAGGCACCCTGCACGAGACAGCCCTCCACGTTCGGCGCGAGCGACGGGCTCTGCGGCCCGCGCCGGGCCGGAACCAGGGCTGCCGGTACCGCTGATCGTCCCTTCCTTGCAGGTCAACCCAGGGCGCTGGAGGCCGACAGCGAGTTGGAGGCCGTCCGCACCCGGGGTCGTTGGAGGGGATGTGGAGGCAGGTGAGCGGTTCGGCCGTGGTGAGAGGACTGCGGTGATCGCTCTCGGGCCGGTGGCCGAGGACTGCCGTACTGTCGGAACCGCCGCCGGCCACCCCTCCGACCGCCTCCGGCTCGCCGCAACAGTCACTTCCACCGGGTCACAAGCAGCCGGTAGGGGGTGAGGCTGGGGGCTGCTACTTGGTGCCGACCGTGCGCAGTGTGGCGAGCACCAGTGCCCGGGTGACGGTGACGATTTCGCTGACGTCGACCTGTTCCTGCGGGCTGTGTGCGAGGCGTACGTCGCCGGGGCCGTACTGCAGCGTGGGGATGCCCGCCCCGGAGTACAGTCGCAGGTCGCTGCCGTAGGGGGCGCCTCGCTCGGAAGGTCGCGAGCCGCCGGTGACGTCGGCGTGCGCGTCGGCGACCTGGGACGCGAGCGGATGCCCGGTCGGCAGCCGTCCGCTGGCGAACTGCCCGCCGGGCCACGTCACCGTGGCGGGGTGGGAGCGCAGCCAGGGGTCGGCCGCGCAGGCTTCGGCCACGCACGCCTCCAGTTCGGTGCGTGCCTGGGCCGGATCCTCGCCCAGTCGGACGCCCAGTCTTCCCTCGGCCACCAGCAGGTCGGGCACGCTGCTGGCCCAGTCGCCGGATTGGACGGTACCGACGGACAGCGGGTAGGGGATGGGGTATTCGGACATGAGCGGGTCGGCGCCGACGTTGCGGCGGGCTTCCAGATGGGCGAGCGCGCGGTGGATGGGCAGGTATGCGTCGATGGCGCTCACTCCCACGTATCTGGTGCTGCCGTGGGTGGCCCGGCCGGGTACTTGGATGCGAAAGGTCAGGGCGCTGGCGTTCGCAGTCATGACCGCGCCGCTGGTCGGTTCGGTGATGATGCAGGCGTCGCCGGTGTGGCCGCGTTGGAGGGTGCCGAACGCCCCGAGTCCGCCGTCCTCTTCGCTGACTACGAAATGCGCGGACACCTGGCCGCGCAGCCTTGCGCCCGCCTCCCGTATCGCGGCCAGGGCGGCGAGTATCGCCACCACACCCGCCTTCATGTCGCACGCTCCTCGTGCGTGCACCACGTCCCCGGTAACCCGAGGGCGGAAGGGGTCACCCTCCCAACGCGCCAGGTCTCCGGAAGGGACGACGTCGACGTGCCCCTGGAGGATCAGGGTAAAACGGGGATGGTCACGTAGCTCGGGCAGGTTCATGGACCACAGGTCGACATCGAGGTCCATCCGCTTCAGATGCCGGGCAAGGACGTGCTGAACCTCGGACTCCGCGGCGCTCCCCGTCACGCTAGGAACAGCGAGAAGTTCCAGCAGCAGCCGGGCGATGGCCGCCTCGTCCACCGCGGCCAGGGCCGAGGCTTCCACATCGCTCAGGCTTGCTGTCATCTCAACACCGCTCCCACCACGGACATCAGGACAAGCCGGAGGCTATGTTCGGCGGATAATGCAAGCAATCGCCATTTACTGCTGTCAACCGTCGCTTTCTTGCAATATCAGCGAGACCATGGCTATTTCTTGCGCTAGGCCGCAGGTTCTGATGTCTGGAGTGAGGTCATGGACGCCATCGATCAAGCGATCATCCGGTACGTGCTGCACGACGCACGGGCCACATACGCCCAGATCGGCAAGGCGGCCGGGCTGTCCGCGCCCGCCGCCAAGCGGCGTCTCGACCGCCTCGTGGCTACCGGAGCGATCCGCGGTTTCACCGCTCTCGTCGATCCTCAGGCGTTGGCCTGGCATACCGAGGCTTTCGTCGAGGTCTACTGCGCCGGCAATCCCGCCCCCGCCGAACTGCGCCAGGCCCTGGAGGCCATCCCCGAGGTCGTCGAAGCCTGCACCGTCTCGGGGGCCGCCGACGCAGTCGTCCACATCCTCGCCAGAGACATCCCCCACCTGGAACAGGCCATTCAACGCATGCGCGCCACCCCTCCTGTGGAACGGACCGAGAGCGCCATCGTGCTCTCCCGGCTGTTGAACCGGCCTCGCGTGTGATCGACACCGTGGGACCACCGCGAGTGCCGAGGCCGGCGTCCGCCGGCCTCGGGCCGACGCAGCAGACCGGTGGTCGCCTCGGTGGCTACCGTAGACGGGCGATCGATCCGGAGACGTGGGCGATGCCAGCACTCGCCGCATCCGTCGTGCGCGCCGTCCGCGAATCACAGAGGTTGCGCGACCTCGGCGACGAGGCCGAGAACCTGTAAGGCGGCGGAGCCTCCCGGCACCGCCTCATGCGCTCGTTCAAGCGTGTGCAGGGGGCGGGTGAAATTGCGGCATCCGCCGCCGTCACAGAAGCGGATGTCGGGGTCACTCTCCCGGAACCAGCACGAGGTGCACAGTCCGCTGTGGCGGACCTGGCGGTTGGTCCAGAAGGCGAGTTCGACGCCGGAGCGGTGGGCCTCGCGGTCCTCGCCGGGAGCCGCCACCACTCCGGCGAGGCCAGGACGCGCGCCCAGGCGAGCGCCTTGGGGACCAGGACGTCGCGGACGGGGGTTGCTGCGGTCACTGCTGATACCTGCCCATCAGGCGCTGAAGGTCCTCGGCGAAGACCTGACCGTAGCGGTCGGCGGACAACTCGTGTACGCGCTTGGTCAGGATCTCCGCGTCCTGGGCGTCGGCGGTGGACCGGCCGAGCACGGCCCCGTCCGGGCCGGAGATGGTCGGCACCGCGGCGGCGGGGCCCGGCTCGACGCGCTTGGAGACCTCGTTGAGGGCGTGCAGGGCGCACGCGAGGGCAAGCGCTGCGGCCAGCCGTCCTACGCGAAGCCGGCGGTGCCGGCGGCGCTGGCCGGGGTCCGGGGGTGGGGCACTGTGGGCAGGGCGAAGTCGAGCCGCTTGTCCATCACCAGTCGGAACGTGCCGTACGGGTTGATGTTCGACCAGAAGAGCGCGGTCAGCCCGTGCCGGTCCTCGTCCGAGTGAACCGCCCTGTGTCAGGTGGAGACTCCGGCCTGTCCCGAGTTGAGTGGAGCCAGGACAGCTGATTTCACGCTACAGGTGCTGTGCGCAGTTCATACTCGACCGGAGTGAGCATCTCCAGCGCCGAGTGCCTGCGCTGCCGGTTATGGAAGATCTCCAGGTACTCGAACAGGGCGGCGGACGACGGCCGATAGCCCGGGTCCTTGGCGAGGCACGCCGTCACCAGGCTGACCATGTCGTCGGGGACGCCGGCGAGGTCCGGCTCGGCGCTGAGGACGCGGAACGCGACGGCCTCGGCGTTGCCGGTGCCGAAGGGGTGGCGGCCGGTGGCGGCGAAAACGAGCAGCGCACTCCAGGCGAAGACATCCCCGGCGCCCCGGTAGTGCCGTCCCGGTAGTACTCAGGGCTCAGCCAGCCCGGAGTCCCGGTCAGCATGCCGGTGCGGGTGACCGCGGTACCGTCGGCGACTTGGGCGATGCCGAAGTCCAGCACCCGCGGCCCGTCCGGGGCCAGGATCACGTTCGCGGGCTTCAGGTCGCGGTGGACCACCCCGGCGGCATGCACGGCCGCGAGCGCCCCGACCGTACCGTGCCGCCGAGGGCGTGTACCGCGTTCTGCCCGGTGCTGAGAGGGCGTTGGAGCGCAGCACGGACACGTACCCAGGAGCACCCAGAACGAGTGCTGGACGCCTGTCACGTTCGCGAGGGCGACCGCGATACCGAGACCGACCGCGCCTCGCAGGCTGTTGTGCAGCCAGACAGACTGCGGCCGAAGGTGCGCGGCGGCCCGCTCACGCGCCGAGGCCAGCGGCGCGGCCACAGCACCGGGCTCTCCGCCGAGCACACGTTCGAACCAGCTCCGGGGTTCGGCGGCTGCGAGCAGGTCCACGTTGTCAGCGATCTACAGCGTCGCGAACCAGGCATCGAGCGCCGCCACGGCCCTTCCATGCTCGGCCAGGTCTCCTTCACCCAGCCGGCCACCGCCGCCTCGTCGCGCTCCACCGCCCGGCGGGCCGGCACCTGGCAGCTCCAGCCGTGCCGTTTGAGCAGCGCGGCAACACTCTGCACGGTGTAGCTCTCATGGAACCGGCGCCCGATGAGGGTCTTGATCCGTGACAGGGTCCAGGTCTGGTCCGGCCAGCCGTGCGCCACCGGCCCCTTGGCCAGCTCCTGCTCCGGCACGGCGAACAGCTCGTCACTGAGCAGCGGCAACGACGCCGGCCCTCTGGAAGCCAGGAATCTCGGCCCGTCCTGGGACCAGACCCTGTGCCAGCGCTGCACCGACCGGACGCTGACCCGCAGGTAGTGCGCGATGACCGCGTTCTCGTCGCCCTGGGCGAACCGCTCGGCCCGCCTCCGGCCTCAACTTCTCGCGGAAGGCCCTCCGCTCGTCGGCCAGTCCTCCCTTTGCACATACCTCATCCAGTCGGCAAACCGGAGGGATCTTGAGCCATCAGCTGCCCGCCCCGTTGCCCCAACCCACTTCTGCGAGGACGCCAGCAACTGTGCCGTGCAGCAGTCCGCTTCTCCCCACGCGGTTTGATCCTGCCTGCCGCCTCCCTGACCTGTGATAACTCAACCAGGTACGCCAAGACGGGCCAATTCGACCCGGATTCGACACAGCACGCCCTCGCCACTGCACTGACCAGTCTTGAACTGCAAGAATGCAAGTTCTGCCGGTGTACCGCTCAAGAACCAGCAAGAAGTTGGTGCGTTAACCAATAAGAATCCCACTTCCGGACAATTGCGGCAGCACCACGATCGGACGTGCTCGCCAAACGCATCAGCGGCCACCTCGGGAGTGATCCACCCAGCGGCGTCACTCCGCAGCCGCTGCCAGTGATACGCAAGGCGGATGGCAGGGCCCTGACCAGCTCTTTCATAGAGACGCTTCCGCCTGACAGAAGTCGCCTTGCGCGGCAACCACACCCGTCAGGACCCTGAGTCCAACCACGGCACGCGGGGCGACGACGCCCCGCCGACAGGGACGGGAAGCCCATGCCTCACATGACCGCCTTCGCCAGGAACCAGTGGTACGTCGCCGCCTACAGCCATGAGGTCGGGCGCGAGTTGCTCGGCCGGACCATCCTCGGGGAGACCCTCGTGCTCTACCGCACGCAGGAGGAGGGGACGCCGGTCGTGCTGCACGACCGCTGTGTGCACCGCCGCTACCCGCTGTCCGAGGCCCCGACCCGGCTCGACGGCGACCGGATCGTGTGCGGGTACCACGGGTTCACGTACGACACGAGCGGCACGTGTGTGTATGTGCCGGGGCAGAAGCGCGTCCCGCGCACCGCGCGCGTGGCCTCCTACCCGGTCGTCGAGCAGGACTCGCTGATCTGGGTGTGGATCGGGGACCCGGCGCTCGCCGACCCGCAGAGCATCCCGCGGGCCAAGCACCTCGACTCCCCGGGCTGGGTGACCGTGCGCGGCATGGAGCCCATCGACTGCGACTACGGCCTCCTCGTCGACAACCTCCTGGACCTCTCCCACGAGACCTACCTGCACGGCGGCTACATCGGCACCCCCGAGGTCGCCGAGACGCCGATCACCACCGAGGTCGACGAGGGGGCGGGAATCGTACGGGTGAGCCGGCACATGGACGACGCCGAGTGCCCGCCGTTCTACGCCAAGTCGACCGGCATCGAGGGCCGGATCAACCGCTGGCAGGACATCGAGTACCACGCCCCGTGCCTGTATCTGCTGCACAGCCGCGTCGCTCCGGTCGGTGTGCTGCCCGAGCCGGACGGCAGCGACCCGGGCGGCTTCCACACCGAGGTCACGTACGCCATCACGCCGTCCGGCGACGGCAAGGTGTACGACTTCTGGGCCGTCTCGCGGGACTGGGCGACCGACGACGACGAGGTCACCGAGTTCCTGCGCAAGAACAACCACACCGTCGTGATGCAGGACGTCACCGCCCTCAACCTGCTGCAGAAGACCCTCGGCACCGAGCGGCACGGCTACCAGGAGCTGAGCATCAACATCGACACCGGTGGCCTGGCGGCCCGCCGTATCCTCGCCCGGCTCGTCGAGGAGGGCGCCAAGCCCGTGGAGACGGTCCAGTGAGCACGAGTCCGACCGGCGAGATCTACCGCATCGACTGGCTGCCGGGCACCGACATCCTGCACGGCACCTGTCACTGCGGCCGCGAGCACACCGCGCAGGACCCGGTACAGATGTGGGAGTGGATGCTCGCCCACCCCCAGGGACACGAGCCGCAGGGCCACGAGTCGCAGGGCCGTGAGTCGCAAGGAAACAGCTCATGACCGTCTACGAAGCCGAACTCGTCGTCGACGGGAGGGAGCCGGCCGCCGACGGCGTCCTCGCCCTCACGCTGCGCCACCCGCTGGGCGAGCGGCTTCCCGCCTGGGAGCCGGGCGCCCACATCGACGTCGTGCTGGGGCCGGAGCTGGAGCGACAGTACTCGCTGTGCGGTGATCCGGCGGACCGCGGCGCCTGGCGGATCGCGGTGCTGCGGGAACCGGACGGGCGGGGCGGATCCGCCCATGTGCACGAGCAGTTGGAGCCGGGCGACAAGGTGCGGGTGCGCGGCCCGCGCAATCACTTCCGACTGGAGCCTGCCCCCCGCTACCGCTTCATCGCGGGCGGCATCGGCATCACCCCGATCCTGCCGATGCTGGCCGCGGCGCAGGCGGCGGGCGCCGAGTGGACCCTGCTGTACGGCGGGCGTACGCGCCGGTCCATGGCGTTCACCGGCGAGTTGGCGCGGTACGGCGATCGGGTCACCGTCGCCCCGCAGGACGAGTCCGGGCTGCTGGACCTGGCCTCGGTGCTGGGCGACGTCCCCGACGGCACGCTCGTCTACTGCTGCGGTCCCGGTCCGCTGCTGGACGCGGTGGAGGAGCGGTGCCCGGCCGGGGTGCTGCGCGTGGAGCGGTTCCAGCCGAAGGAGCAGCCGGTCGGTGAGGACGGGGAGTTCGAGGTCGAGCTGGCGCAGAGCGGTCTGACGCTGACCGTCGCGCCGGGGGTCTCCGTGCTGGACGCGGTGCGGGGGGCCGGTGTCGAGGTGCTGTACTCCTGTACCGAGGGCACCTGCGGGACCTGTGAGACCGATGTCCTGGACGGCACCCCGGACCACCGGGACTCCGTGCTCACGCCTCAGGAGCAGGAGAGCGGCGAGACGATGATGATCTGCGTGTCGCGGTGCCGGGGGAAGCGGCTGATCCTGGATCTGTGATCTGTCCCCCCGGATTGGTGATCCGCAGGTCCGCCTCGATCGCGGCGACCGTCGCCAGCAGGGGCGGCAGCAGGTCGTGGCGCACCGAGTCGACGGTGTTGCGGCCGGCGTGCACGGCGATGTTGACGGCCGCGACCACCTCGCCGCCCCGGTCCCGCACCGGGGCGGCGACCGACCTGAGCCCCTCCTCCAGCTCCTGGTCGACGAGGGCGTAGCCCTGCCGGCGGACGCGGCGCAGCTCCGCCCGCAGGGCGTCCGGCGTGGTGAGGGTGCGCTCGGTCAGCGGCTTCAACTCGGCGCGGCCGAGCCGTACTTCGACCTCCTCCGTCGGCCGGTGCGCGAGGATCACCCGGCCCACCGAGGTCACATACGCCGGGAAGCGGGTGCCGACCGTGATGGACGCGGTCATGATCCGGCGGGTCGCCACCCGGGCGACGTACACGATGTCGTCGCCGTCCAGGACGCACAGCGACGACGACTCCCGCACCTGCGCGACGAGTTGCTCCAGATGCGGCTCGGCGATCTGCGGCAGCGTGTAGCTGGAGAGGTAGGAGTAGCCGAGTTCCAGCACGCGCGGGGTGAGGCGGAAGAGCCGGCCGTCCTGGTGGACGTAGCCGAGGTCGGCGAGGGTCAGCAGCAGTCGGCGGGCGGCGGCCCGGGTCAGGTCGCAGGTCTGGGCGACCTCGCTGAGCGTGCGCGCGGGATGGTCGGCGTCGAAGGAGCGGATGACGGCGAGGCCGCGCTCGAAGGACTTCACGAAGTGTGGTGCGCGAGCATCGTCGGACATCGCCACCTCCAGTTGTGTCGACAATGTTGTCGGTGAACCCATTGACCGGATTCGTCTGAGGCTTCTACCTTCCCGCTGAGCAACCTTGCGCACTACTGTGCGCCTTGCGCACAACCTGTCGGAACACCGCTGCACCCGTTGTCTGTACAGGAGGAGCCATGCGTCGTCTGTCCGCCGGTCTCGCCGCCGGCGCCCTGCTGCTCGTCGCGACGGCCTGTGGCTCGTCCGACGCCGGTTCGTCGGACGCGGGAGCGTCGTCCGGCGGGGTCACCACCGTCAAGGTCGGACTCATTCCGATCGTGGATGTCGCGCCGCTGTATCTGGGCCAGAAGAAGGGCTTCTTCGAAAAGCAGGGCCTGAAGCTGGAGTTCAGCATCGCTCAGGGCGGTGCGGCAATCGTGCCGGGGGTGGCCAGCGGCCAGTTCCAGTTCGGGTTCAGCAATGTGACATCCCTGATGGTGGCTCAGTCCAACGGCGTCCCGGTGAAGGCCGTCGCCAACGGCATCGCGTCGACCGGCGTGGCGGGCAAGGACTTCGGCGCCCTCATGGTCAAGAAGGGCAGCGCGGTCAAGTCCGCGAAGGAGCTGGAGGGCAAGAAGGTCGCCATCAACACGCTGAAGAACATCAACGAGACCGCCGTGCGGGAGTCGGTGCGCAAGGCCGGCGGCGACCCGGACAAGGTGAACTTCGTCGAGCTGGCCTTCGACCAGATGCCGGCCGCCCTCGACAAGGGCCAGATCGACGCCGCCATGGTGGTGGAGCCGGCGACCGCCACCATCAAGAGCCAGGGCGGCGTGGTGATCGCCTCACCCCTGGTGGACGTCGCGCCGGACCTCACCGTGGCGATGTACTTCGCCTCGACGCAGTACGCGCAGCAGAACCCGGAGGTGGTGAAGAAGTTCCAGGACGCCACCGCCGAGTCCCTCGCGTATGCCGAGGCCCACCCCGACGAGGCCCGGCAGACCGTCACGACGTACACCAAGATCCCGGCGTCGGTGCTGGAGCAGGTCACCCTGCCGAAGTGGCCGGCCGAGGCGAACCGCCCCGCCATCGAGGCGCTGATGAAGCTCGGCGAGGCGGACGGCCTGTTCAAGAAGACGCCC
The DNA here is from genome assembly GCF_049974585.1 of Streptomyces sp. UG1. Lineage (NCBI taxonomy): Bacteria > Bacillati > Actinomycetota > Actinomycetes > Kitasatosporales > Streptomycetaceae > Streptomyces > Streptomyces sp. UG1. The sequence goes on from NZ_JBNGGG010000007.1 coordinate 143,331, forward strand.
GACCTGGACGCCCTGCTGCCGTGAAGGGCGGGAACGTCGCACTCGGTGCGGCCGGTCTCGCGGCCTTCCTCGCGCTGGGCGAGGCGGTGCCGCGGCTCGGTCTGGTCAAGGAGGCCTACTTCCCGCCGACCAGCCGGATCGCCGGAGCGCTGGCGGACGAGGTCACCGACTCCGCCTTCTGGCAAGCGCTCGGCGACACCCTCACCGGCTGGGCGCTGGGCCTGGCCATCGCGGTCTGCGCCGGTGTCGTCGCGGGCGTGGTCGTCTCGATCGTGCCGTATCTGCGCGAGGCGACGGCGTCCACGATCGAGTTCCTGCGCCCGATCCCGTCGGTGGCCCTGATCCCGCTGGCGGTGCTGCTCTACGGCACCGAACTGAGGTCGGTGCTCCTGCTGGTGGTGTACGCCGCCTTCTGGCAGGTGCTGATCCAGACCCTGTACGGCGTGCAGGACGTCGACCCGGTCGCCGAGGAGACGGCACGCAGTTACGGCCTCGGCACCTGGGCGCGCGTGCGCCATGTGCTGTGGCCGACAGCGCTGCCGTATGTCATGACCGGGGTGCGGCTCGCCGCGGCGGTGGCGCTGATCCTGGCGATCACCGCCGAACTCGTCATCGGCGCACCGGGGTTGGGCCAGCAGATCGCGGTGGCGCAGACCTCGCAGGCGGTGCCGGAGATGTACGCGCTGATCGTGGTCGCGGGGCTGCTGGGGCTGCTCATCAACGTCGGGGCGCGCACGGTGGAGCGGCGGGCGCTGGCCTGGCACCAGTCGGTGCGCGGGGAGGTGGCGGTGTGATCGGGCGCCTGCTGCTGAGACTGCTGTTCGTGGTCGCGCTGCCCGTGGTGCTGGTCGCCGTGTGGTGGGCGGCGTCGGCGGGCAGCACGGACCCGTTCTGGCCGCCGCTGCGGACGATCCTCGACACCTTCCCGGACGTGTGGACGGCCGACCGGCTGCGCACCGACGTCGCCCCGTCCCTCCTGCGCCTCCTGGCGGGCTACGCCACGGCGGCCGTGGCCGGTGTCGCGCTCGGCACGGTCATCGGCTCGTACCGCACGGTGCGGGCGGTGTGCGAGCCCGTCCTGGAGTTCCTGCGGGCCGTGCCGCCGCCCGTGCTGGTGCCGGTCATCATGCTGTTCGCGGGCATCGGCGACGGCATGAAGATCGTCGTGATCGCGAGCGGCTGCGTCTGGCCGATCCTGCTGAACACCGTGGAGGGCGTGCGCGCGGTCGACTCGGTGATGCTGGAGACGGCCCGCTCCTACGGCGTCACGGGCATCGCCCGCCTGCGCCATCTGGTGCTGCGCTCGGCGAGCCCGCAGATCTTCGCCGGGCTGCGCCAGGCGCTGTCCATCGGCATCATCCTCATGGTCATCAGCGAGATGTTCGCGGCCAACAACGGCATCGGCTTCACCGTCGTGCAGTTCCAGCGCAGCTTCGCGATCCCCGACATGTGGACCGGGATCCTCGTGCTCGGACTGCTCGGCTTCCTGCTCTCCGTCGTCTTCCAACTGGTCGAGCGCCGGGTGCTCGGCTGGTACCACGGTCTGCGCGCGACCACCCGGCGGTCCTGAGTGAACTTCGTGAAGGGGCGGTCCATGCTCGACGTACGCGGCCTGAAGAAGGTCTACGAGGGGTCAGGGCGCCGGGTGGAGGCGGTGCGCGACCTTACCTTCACCGTGGACGCGGGGGAACTGGTCTGTCTCGTGGGCCCGTCGGGCTGCGGCAAGACGACCCTGCTGAAGTGCATGGGCGGCCTGCTCACCCCGACGAGCGGCGAAGTGCTCCTGGAGGGACGGAAGGTGAGCGGCCCGCCGCCCGGGATGGCGTTCGTCTTCCAGGAGTACGGGCGCAGCCTCTTCCCCTGGATGCGGGTCGGCGACAACGTCGAACTCCCCCTGAAGCAGAAGGACTTGAGCAAGGCCCGACGCCGGGAGCTGGTCCAGGACGCGCTGGAGTCGGTCGGCCTCGCGGATGCCGTCGGGGCCTATCCATGGCAGCTCTCGGGCGGTATGCAACAACGGGTCGCCATCGCGCGAGCACTGGCGTACGAACCCCACGTACTGCTGATGGACGAGCCGTTCGCGGCGGTGGACGCGCAGACGCGGGCCGATCTGGAGGATCTGGTCCGGGGGCTGTGGCGGGAGCGCGGCATCACGATCCTGTTCGTCACCCATGACATCGACGAGGCCGTCTACCTGGGCGAGCGGGTCGTCGTGCTGTCCGCCTCCCCCACCGTCGTACGGGAACAGCTCAAGGTCGATCTGCCCGCCGAGCGCGACCAGTTGCACACCCGCGTGGACCCGCGCTTCGCCGAGCTGCGCACCCATGTGTACGAGCAGATCCAGGCGGCGAAGCGCGGGGGCCCGCAGGACGCGGTCACGAAGTCGGTGCCTGCTTCGCCGCCCACAGCCCCCGGACATGACCCAGATGCCGGGTCATGACCTCGCGTACGGCCTTCTCGTCGCGGGCGATCAGCGCGTCGAGTAGCTCGAGGTGCTCCTCGGCGGAGGCCAGCAGGCGGCCGGCCTCCATGAGCGCGGTGAGCCCGTACAGACGGGAGCGCTTGCGGAGGTCGCCGACGACCTCGACGAGGTGGGCGTTGCCGGCGAGGGCCAGCAGGCCGAGGTGGAAGCGGGTGTCGGCCTCGACGTACGCGATGAGGTCGCCGGAGACGGCCGCCTGGACGATCTCCCGGGCGGCCGGGCGCAGAGCCTGGAGGGAGACCTCGTCGGCGGTCCGGGCCAGCTCCACCACCGTGGGGATCTCGATGAGCGCCCGGATGTGGGTGTACTCGTCGAGCTGCTTCTCGGAGACCGCGGTGACCCGGAAGCCCTTGTTGGGGACGGTGTCGACCAGGCCCTCCTTGACCAGGTCCAGCATGGCCTCGCGCACCGGGGTCGCCGAGACGCCGAAGCGGGCGGCGAGCGTCGGCGCCGAGTACACCTCGCCCGGGAGCAGTTCCCCGGCGATCAGCGCGGCCCGCAGGGCATCGGCGACCCGCTCCCGGTAGCTGCTCTTCTTGCCGCCCAGGGTGGGCAGCGCGGGGGCGGCTGCGGTGGACGGGGCGCCGGTGCGCTGGGCGGGCATGCGGATTCTCCTAGCTGGTGCGGTGCCGCGTGCTTGTGCGGAGCACGCCGGCTGGTGCGGGGCGCGGGTGCAATGTCACGCGTTACGCGCTACTTGGCCATTATCCCCGGCGCCACCGCCCGCGCGGCCTCTCCCCGGACTCGACGCACGAACCCGCCGCCATCGCCCGCGCGGCCTTCCCCGGACCCGTGCACGAACCCGCCGCCACCGGCCCCGCGCCCCCTCCCGGATCCGGCGCGCACGAACCCGGCCCTACAGCACGAACCCGGCCGGGAACGGATCCGACGGATCGAGCAGGTACTGCGCGGTCCCGGTGACCCACGCGCGGCCGGTGAAGCTGGGCAGGACGGCGGGGCGGCCCGCGACCTCGGTGGTGCCGAGGAGGCGGCCGGTGAAGTGGGTGCCGATGAAGGACTCGTTGACGAACTCGGTGTGCAGCGGGAGTTCGCCGCGCGCGTGAAGCTGGGCCATGCGCGCGCTCGTGCCCGTGCCGCAGGGCGAGCGGTCGAACCAGCCCGGGTGGATCGCCATCGCGTGCCGGGAGCGGCGGGCGGTGGCGCCCGGGGCGATCAGGTGGACGTGGTGGCAGCCGTGGATGGAGGGGTCTTCGGGATGGACCGGCTTCTCCTCGGCGTTGATCGCCGCCATGAGGGAGAGGCCGGCCGCGAGGATGTCGTCCTTGCGCGCGCGGTCGAAGGGCAGCCCGAACTGCTCCAGCGGCAGGATGGCGTAGAAGTTGCCGCCGTAGGCCAGGTCGTAGGTCACCGTCCGCCCGTCGGGCAGGGTGATCTTGCGGTCGAGGGCGACGGAGAAGGACGGGACGTTCTGGAGGGTGACCGCCTTCGCGGCGCCGTTCTCCACCGCCACCTCGGCGACGACCAGGCCCGCCGGGGTGTCCAGCCGGATCGTGGTGACCGGCTCGACGACCTCGACCATGCCGGTCTCCACCAGCACGGTCGCCACGCCGATCGTGCCGTGCCCGCACATCGGCAGATAGCCGGAGACCTCGATGTAGAGCACGCCCCAGTCGCAGTCGGGGCGGGTGGGCGGCTGGAGGATGGCGCCGCTCATCGCGGAGTGGCCGCGCGGCTCGTTCATCAGGAGCTGCTTGATGTCGTCGCGGTGCTCGCGGAAGTACAGCCGCCGCTCGTTCATGGTCGCCCCGGGGATGGTCCCGATCCCGCCGGTGATCACGCGGGTGGGCATGCCCTCGGTGTGCGAGTCGACGGCGTGCAGGACGAGTTTGGTGCGCATGGAACCGGCCTCCCTTGCGGTTACGCGAGCCCTGCGGCGACGGCCTTCTCCGTGGCGGCGCGGATCACCGCCTCCTGCTCGGGCAGCAGCGCCACCCGTGGTGGACGACAGCGTCCCCCGTGCCGGCCGACGATGTCCATGGAGAGCTTGATCGCCTGCACGAACTCGACCTTGGAGTCCCAGCGCAGCAGCGGGTGCAACTGCGCGTAGAGCCGCTTGGCGGTGTCCAGGTCGCCGCCGACGGCCGCCCGGTACAGCTCCACGGTGGACCTCGGCAGCGCGTTCGGGTAACCGGCGACCCAGCCCTTGGCGCCGGCGATCGCGAGCTCCAGCAGGACGTCGTCGGCGCCGATCAGCAGATCGAGTTCCGGGGCGAGTTCGGCGAGCTGGTAGGCGCGCCGCACGTCGCCGGAGAACTCCTTGACCGCCTGGATAAACCCCTCGCCGTGCAGCTTGGCGAGCAGTTCGGGGACGAGGTCGACCTTGGTGTCGATGGGGTTGTTGTACGCCACGACCGGGATGCCGGCCCCCGCAACCTCCTCGTAGTGGGCGAGGACGGAGCGCTCGTCGGCGCGGTACGCGTTCGGCGGCAGCAGCATCACGGACGTACAGCCCGCGTCCCGGGCCTGCTCGGCCCAGCGCCGGGACTCGGCCGAGCCGTAGGCGGCCACGCCGGGCATGACCCGCGATCCGCCGATCGCGGCGACGGCCGTCTCAACGACCTTGGCCCGCTCTTCGGGGGTGAGCACCTGGTACTCGCCGAGGCTGCCGTTCGGTACGACCCCGTCACAGCCGTTCTCGACGAGCCAGGCGCAGTGCTCGGCGTACTTGCCGTGGTCGACGCGGAGGTCGTCGTCGAGCGGGAGGGCGGTGGCGACGAGGACACCGCGCCAGGGGCGGTTCTCGGTGGCGGTCATGAGGATCCCCTCTCAGTGACATGTGACACGTTATTGGTGGCTGATGGCGATTGCGCGAGCACCCCGAGCGGCACCGGCCGGGCGAAGGGCCGGCGGGCGGGCGCGATCCCGCACCCGGCGAGCCCCGCGACGGCCGGTCCGCACACCCGGCCCTGGCACCAGCCCATCCCGGCCCGGGTCAGCAGCTTCACGGTCCGCGCGTCTCCGGCGCCCAGCTCCGTCACGGCCGCACGGATCGCACCGCCGGTGACCTCCTCGCAACGGCAGACGACGGTGTCGTCGGTGACCTGCTCGGTCCAGTGCGCCGGCGGGGTGTACACGGAGTCCAGCGCGGCGAAGAAGGCGCGCAGTCGCGTACGGGTCCTGGCGGGCACCGTCCATTTCGCCGGGTCCGGCCGCGTCCCGCGCAGTCGGGCGGCGGCCGAGCGCCCGGCGATGTGCCCCTCGGCGAGCGAGAGCGCCGCGCCTCCGATGCCGGTCGTCTCCCCCGCGGCCCAGACGCCGGGCACGTCGGTGCGCTGCTCGTCGTCGACGTGCACGCGGAGCCCGTCGAGGCGGCAGCCGAGGGTCTCGGCGAGGTCGGTGTGCGGGAGCATGCCGTGGCCGACGGCGAGGGTCTCGCAGGGTATACGACGCCCGGTGCCCGGCCTGACCCGCCCGTCGGCGTCGAGCGCGGCGACGGTCACGGCCTCCAGCCGCTCGGTGCCGTGCGCCTCGACGAGGGTGTGCCGATTCAGGAGCCGCACCCGGTGGCGCAGCAACTGGGCCATGTACCGCGCGCCTTCGGCGATCTTGCCGGGCTGGGCCGCCAGCGCGCGGGGGCGCCGTGCGAGCGCCTTCGGGTCGGCGGACTCGACGAGGGCCGCCACATCGACGCCGGCCGCCGCGAGACCGGTGGCCACCGGAAGCAGCAGCGGTCCGGTGCCGGCGACGACGGCGGTGCGCCCGGAGGTCGCGAGGCTGCCCTTGAGCATGGCCTGGGCGCCGCCCGCCGTGACGACGCCGGGCAGGGTCCAGCCGGGGAAGGGCAGCACCTTCTCGTATCCGCCGGTGGCCAGCAGCACGGCGTCGGCGCGCACCTCCGCCGGGTCCTCCTGCTCGGGGCCGAGCAGGGCGTGCACGGTGAAGTCGCCGCCGGGCCGGCGCTCGACGAACCAGACGTGATGGTCGGTCAAATGCCTTACGACACCCGCCTTCACGTGGGTTTCGAATCCGTTCCTCAGCCGCTCCCACGTCTGCCACTGATGATGCAGAGCCTGGGGCCGGTGGGCGCGCAGTGCGCGGGCCGGCTGCCGGTAGAACTGGCCGCCCGCCTCCGCGGCCGCGTCGAGCAGGGTGACCCGGACGCCTCGGGCAGCGGCGGCGACGGTCGCGGCGAGTCCGGCGGGCCCGGCGCCGATCACGGCGAGGTGCGGGGTCGCCGTCCGTTCACGGTCGCGGTCAGTCACTGTGTCCCGTCCCCTCCTGCGTCCGGATCGCGTCGCCGGGGTGCAAGGGCACCAGGCAGGCGCGCTGGTTCGGGCGGTCGTTGACGGTGATCAGGCAGTCGAAGCAGACGCCGATGCCGCAGAAGACACCGCGCGGGCGGCCCTCGCCCCGGGTGCTGCGCCAGGAGGTGACCCCGGCCGCCCAGAGCGCGGCGGCGACCGTCTGGCCGGGCAGCGCCTCGATCTCGCGGCCGTCCAGGGTGACCGTGAAGGCCGGGCCCGGGTGGGCGTCGGCGAGCTCCAGAGGGGTTCTCATGCGGCCTCCTCGGCGAAGCGGTCGGGGCGGAACGGGGTCAGGTCCAGGTCGGGGGTCTTCGCGGTCAGGGTCTGCGCGATGAGGTGGCCGGTGCCGGTGGCGAGGCCGATCCCGGCGCCCTCGTGGCCGCAGGCGTGGTGCAGCCCGGGTACACGGGGGTCGGGGCCGAGGGCGGGCAGGTGGTCGGGCAGGTACGGGCGGAACCCCAGATACGAGCGCATCGCGCGCACGTCCGCCAGGAACGGGAACAGCCGGGTCGCGCCCGCCGCGAGCGCCCGTACGACGGGCAGGGAGAAGGTCCGGTCGAAGCCGACGCGTTCCCGGCTGGCGCCGATCAGGATCGGTCCCGCCGCCGTGCCCTCGACGACCGGCGAGGTCTGCAGCGCGGCCGAGTCGCTGGCCACGTCGGCCACGTAGTCGGCGGCGTACACCTTGTGGCGGACCCTGCGCGGGAGGGGCTCGGTGACCAGGACGAAGCCTCGCCTCGGGAGGACGGGGAGGTGGACGCCCGCGAGTGCGGCGAGGTCACCGCCCCAGGTGCCGGCCGCGTTGACGACCGCCGGGGCGTGGATGTCGCCCCGGTCCGTGCGCACGCCGCGCACGGCGCCGTCCGGGGTGCGCAGGACGTCGGTCACCGTCCGGCCGGTGAGCAGGCGGGCGCCCGAGGCGCGGGCGAGGTGGGCGGCGGCCAGGGCCGGCATGACCTGGCGGTCCTGGGGGTAGTGGACGCCGCCCGGCAGGCCCGGCGCGAGATGGGGTTCGAGGGCGTACAGGGTGTCGCCCGCGACCGGTTCGGCGACGACTCCGGCGGCGCGCTGGGCGTCGGCGAACCGCTCCAGCGCCGTGAGCCCGCCCGGGGACGAGGCCACGACGACGCCGCCCTTCGCCTCGTACTCGATCGCCGCCCCGAACTCCCGCGCCAGCTCGGCCCACAGGCGCCCGGACAGCAGCGCGAGGTCGAGCTCCGGGCCGGGTTCCTTGTCGGAGACGAGGAGGTTGCCCTCCCCGGCACCGGTCGTGCCGCCGGCCACCGGGCCGCGGTCGACGAGGGTCACGTCGAGGCCGGCCCGGGCCGCGTACAGCGCGCACGCCGCGCCCACCATCCCGGCTCCGACGACCACGACGTCGCAGGTCAGTCGCTCGCTCACGTCAGTACTATGTCACACACCACTGACGGAGGGAATGGTGTGACGCCGGGATGTCGTACGTCCCGAAGGCAGCCCGCGGGGGCGACGGGGCGCCGTCGGCGACCTGAACGCCGACGGTGCCCCGTTCAGTCCTCGGTGGCCGGCACCACGCGCAGGTGGGCCGCGCCCTGGCGCGCCCCGCGCGTCCGGGGCCGGTCGCGGCGCAGCTCGCGCAGCACCAGCGTCAGCCGGGTGCAGCCCACCTCCCGCAAGGTGGCGGGCGTCTCGTCCACGACCCGGCACTCGGTGGCGCCCCAGCGCGGGTCTGGGTGCAGCAGCGGGCGTACGGCGCCGTCCTGGGCGACGGCGCGCTCGCCGACCGCGCGGATCCAGTGCGGCAGGCCCTGCCGGTAGGCGGCCTCCATGATCGGGTCCTGGGCGATCTCCCGTCGGATGGCCTGCAGCCCGTGGTCGTGGCCGTGCCGCTCCAGGGCGGCCGCGAAGTGGGCGAGCATCGGCAGGCACCAGCTCGACTCGTGCTCACCGAGGACGGTGCCCGCGTCCGGGTGGAAGAGGACGAATCTGAGGAAGTTGTCGCCGGGCATGGCCGTCGGATGCGGGCCCACGCCGCGGAAAAGTGACGTGAAAGCGGTGTTCGTCAGAACGACGTCCCAGCGGCGGTCGAGCACGACGGACGGGAAGGGCACGGCCTCCACGAGCGCGGCGTAGTCCCGCAGATACGCCTGGGCCTCGGGGCTCTCGGGGACGGGTCGCAGTGCGGATCGCTGTCCACCTGCCTGAAATGCCATCGGGAGGTCACCCCTCTTGCCTATGCGGCCTTCACGCGGCGCCCCGATCCTGCTGCCCTGGCTGTAGCGGTGTCAACTATCGTGGCATTTCGTGCCTGTTGACGGCTGAAATAGGCCACAGTTGTGGCGAGGCCTGGATGTGAGTTCGAACTACCCGGTAATCTCCGTCGAGTTCACGGGAAGGGCTTGTGAGAAGCCTGTGAGAGACGTAGGAGATCTGTCGGTGACGGATGGCTTCGAGGGTCCGGGCGCCACGCCGACGGCAGCGCTGCCGGCCGTCGTCGCCCGTGTCACCGCGCTCGCCGACCGGCTCGGCGTGCCGCACGCGGAGGTCTTCCACACCGGCCGCCTGTCCGTCGCCTGCGGCGTCCCGGAACCGGTGGTCAAGGCCTTGCTGGGCGGCCGCCCCGCGGGGGAGCCGGATGTGCAGGCCCGGTTCCTGCAGCGGCTCGACCTGCTGCGCCGCACCCGCCTGAAGCCGAACGGCCGCAAGTACACCCAGCAGGAGATCGCCGACGGCGCGGGCATGTCCCGGCAGCAGGCCGGCGCCCTGATCAACGGCGACCGGCGCCCGACCATGGAGCACTGTGACGCCATCCAGCGCTTCTTCCGGGTGCACGCCGGCTTCCTCACCGCCGAGGACCCCGAGGCGCTCGCCGGGGCCCTCCAGCGCACCGAGCAGGATTTGCTCCAGAAGCTCGCGGAGCGCGAGGCGGCCCAGGCCGCCGAGGACCCGCTGGAGAAGCTCCTCCAGGACCACGGCGTGCGCGGCATCGCCTGGCGGGCCGCCCAACTGCCCACCGATCAGCACCGCGACAAGGTCGCGGAGTGGCTGGACATGCTCCTGGAGAGCGTCAAGCGACCCGAGTCGTGATCCGGGGAGAACGGGAGATCTGTGGGCATCGGTAGGGAAATGCGCCGCCTGTGCGGCGAGTTGGTCACGGAGCTGACGCTCCCCGCGCCCGCGGCGCCCGAGAAGCTGTACGGGGCGCTGTGCGACGCGATGAGCAGACGCCGCGGCCGGCCCGTCCACTTCCGTACGGCCGCCTTCCCGCCCGGCACGGCCAGCGGGCTGTGGCTCGACATGACCGACCAGGACCTCGTGGTGATCGAGGAACGCACCGCGCCGGATCATCAGTTGGTGATCCTCGGCCATGAGCTGTGGCACATGCAGGCCGGCCACCGCACCCACAGCATCGAGGGTGCCTCGGTGGCGGCCCGGCTCCTGAACGACGAAGCCGACCTGCGGTCCACGGTTCTGAACGTCGCCGCCCGCAGCCGCTTCGACGAGGCCGAGGAGAAGGAGGCCGAGAGCTTCGGCCTGCTGCTGGCCAGCAAGTGCCGTATCTGGCTGGCGTACTCGTCGGTGCGGGGGCAGCGGGACCACCTGGCGGGCCGGATCGAGGCGTCCCTGGGGTACCTGGGGCCGCAGGGCTGACCCGGCGGCGTACCCCCGCTCGGGTGTCCGAATGCGCTGGTCGGGCCCGATTGTCAGTGGTGGACGGCAAGCTTGTGGTGCGCCCTCATGTGCGGGGCGTGACGCGACGACGCCGACTTGGGGAGAGCCGACCGATGCCCACCGCCGTACTGACCGATCGTGAGCGCACCGCCGTCCAGGCCTATCTGCGGCTGTTGCACACCGTACGAGCCGCGTTCGACGGTCCGCCCGGGAAGGGCCGGCCACCGGTGGTGCCGCCCAGCGTCCTGGCCGAGGCGGAACAGGCGCTGGCGGACGCGGGGCTGACGGGCAACGAGGAGGAGTTCTTCCAGCTCCTGAAAGGCTGGTGCCCGGCGGAGCCGTAGCGCCCTCCGGGCGCGGACACGGGGGCTCAGGTGTGCGGCACGCTCACCGCTGACGCCACCAGCCCCCGCTGGACCGTCCACCGGCCCTCGAAGACGTCGACCCGGCGGTCGCCCACCCATGGGCCGGGCACCAGCAGCCGGGCGCGCAGGCCGCCGCTGTGCCGCTCGCCGGGGTCGGCGAAGACCTCGATCTCGGCCTCGGTGAAGTCCAGCCACTGTCCGGTGAGGGGGAACCACGCCTTGTAGACGGACTCCTTGGCGCTGAACAGCAGCCGGTCCCAGTGGACGCCTGGGTGCTCGGCGGCCAGGCGGCGCAGTTGGTCCGTCTCGGCGGGCAGGGCGACGGCGGGCAGCACGCCCTCCGGGAGCGTCTGGTGGGGTTCGGCGTCGATGCCGAGGGAGGCCAGCTCGCCGGCGCGGACCAGCGCGGCGGCGGCGTAGTCGTCGCAGTGGGTCATGCTGCCGACCAGTCCGGCCGGCCAGCCGGGGGCGCCGCGCTCACCGGGCAGGATCGGCTGCGGCGGCACGCCGAGCTTGTCCATGGCGCGGCGCGCGCAGAAGCGTACGACGGCGAACTCCCGGCGCCGCTTGTCGACCGCCCGGGCGACGACCGCCTCCTCCTCGGGGTACAGCGGCGCGGTAGCGGCCTCGTCGTCATCGCCGTACGCCTCGACCGTGACCACCGGCTCCGGCAGCAGCTCCTCGATCAACGGGCCCCGTCCTCCTTGGGCAGAATCCGGCGCAGCCTGCCCGGCGGGTCCGGTCGCTTGCGCCACTCGCGGGGGTAGCCCACGGAGACCTCCTCGAAGCGGACGCCCTCGTGCCAGGTGGTCCGCGGGATGTGGAGGTGTCCGTAGACCATGGTCTCGACCCGGAACCTGCGATGCCAGTCGGCGGTCAGCCGAGTGCCGCACCACATGGCGAACTCGGGGTACCAGAGCACGTCCGTCGGGTGCCGGTCCAGCGGGTAGTGGTTGACGAGGACGGTGGGCAGGTCCTCGGGCAGGGCGGCGAGCCGGCGCTCGGTCCCGGCGACCCGGGCCTCGCACCAGGCCTCGCGGGACGGGTAGGGGTCGGGGTGCAGCAGGTACTCGTCGTTGCACACGATCCCGGTGCCGTGCGCGTACTTCAACCCCTCCTCCTTGGTGGTGCAGCCGGAGGGCAGGAAGGAGTAGTCGTACAGCAGGAACAGCGGCGCCACCGCGACCGGGCCGCCGGGGCCGTCCCAGACGGGGTAGGGGTCCTCGGGGGTGGTCACGTCGAGTTCCCGGCACAGGTCGACCAGGTGTTCGTAGCGCTCGACGCCGCGCAGGGTGACGGGGTCCTTCGGGTGGGTCCACAGCTCGTGGTTGCCGGGTGCCCAGACGACCTTGCGGAAGCGGCCGGCGAGGGTCTTGAGGGCCCAGCGGATGTCGGCGACGGTCTCGGCCACGTCACCGGCGACGAGCAGCCAGTCGTCGTCGGATGCGGGGCGCATCCGCTCGACGAGGGCGCGGTTCTCCTCGTAGCCGATGTGCAGGTCGCTGATGGCCAGCAGTTGTCCGGCACCGCCGGCCGTCGACGTCACCCTGCGCCCCTTTCGATCACCCCGGACGATCACACGAATGACACCACGAGAACACATGGCGCCGGGCCGGTACAAGGAGACGGTCAGGAAGGTTCCGCAATTCCGTAACACGTACGTTGCACGGGGCACCCCTGCAAACCCCTATGATCGCCCCAACACCACTGCTCTGAACGCCCCCTCGCAAGGGGCGAACTGGTGACCCTCCAACCACCCTGCCCGGGTACGGGCCTGCTTCGCCCTGCCCGCGAACCCCCGAAAGGACGGCCCTGCATGGTCTCTCGCGTACGCGTCTGGCTCAACCGCACGTACGCGGAGAACGTGTTCTTCATGGATCAGCTCCGACGAAATCCCAGCGATCGGGCCGTGGAGATCCATGCCACGCACGGGGACGCCGACTCGCCCGTGCTGGCCGCCGCCGACACCGCCGACATGGAGCCGGAGGGCCTGTCCCCGGCCGGGTACGTGGAGTACGCCCTCGCCCAGTGCCGGCGCCGCGGCATCGATGTGTTCGTGCCCCGGCTGCACCAGTCGGCGATCGTGGCGCACCGGGCGGAGTTCGAGGCGATCGGTACCGCGCTGCTCGCACCGCCGCCTCAGGCCGTGGCGGTGTTCCAGGACAAGGTGATCGCCTACGAGGCCGTGCAGGCCATCGGGGTGCCGGTGCCGCCGTGGTGGCGGGTGCGCAACGCCGATGAACTGGTCGCGGCGGTCGAGGAGTTGGAGGCGGCGGGCCACAAGGCCTGCTTCAAGCCGGCCTCCGGTGCGGGCGGGGTGGGCTTCCGCGTCATCACGCGCGCCCCCTTCTCGCTTCTGCACCTCAGCGGGTTCCCGACGCCGTATGTGCAGCTCGATCTGGTGCTGGACGCGCTGCGGCGCACCGACGAGCCGGTGGACTGGCTGGTGATGCCCCGGCTGGAGCAGCCGGAGGTGTCGGTGGACTGTCTCACCGGTCCGGACAACCGGGTGCGGCTGGCGATCGGCCGGATCAAGAACGGCCGCCGTCGCGGGTTCACCCTGCAGGAGCAGTGGCTGAGGCCGGCGCGGCTGATCGCCGAAGGGTTCGGGCTGCACTATCTGTCGAACATCCAGTTCCGGATGTTCGGGGACACGCCGGTGCTGATGGACGTCAACACCCGGCCGGCGGGCGGGCTGCACCAACTGTCGCTGTGCGGGGTCAATGTGCCGTGGCTGGCGGTGCAGTTGGCGCTCGGCGAGGACCAGGGCGAGGTGGTTCCGCCCTTCCTCGGCCAGGACTACACGGTGGTCTCGGGTCCCCGGCAGCTCAGGCCGGTGTCGATTCCGCAGCAGCGCGCCGAGGAGACGGAGCCGTTGCTGCCGACGATCCCGGCACCGGCACCGACCGAGCCGGTTCAGAGCGGAACGGCCCAGGCACTGCCGCTCTGAGCCGCCTCCGGTTCGGTCCCGGGAGATTTCTGTCCCGGAAGGGTGTATCAGATGCCCGGCCGCGCGCTCATATCAGTGAGGGACAACGGGGGAACGCACCACACGGGGATGCACCACCACGGGGGAAGCACGGGGGACTTCGGGTCGGCCGACCGCCGTAACGGGGCGGCGGCCGGCCGGCCTGAAGTGGGGCGCGGGATCAGAAGCGGCCCGAGCCTCGGTACAGCTCCAGCTCACCGTCCAGTTCGAGCGCGAGGACGGTCGCGTACGGTTCGAGGTCGGCCGCGGCCGGCGGGTCGATCCACAGCACGCCCACCGCGTCGTGCAGTCCGCCCACCACCCGATGGCCCAGTTCCGTCCCCGTACCGAGCACGGTGACCCGCCGGACCGCCGTCGCCAGGCCCCGGACGCCGATCTCGGCGCGCGGGATGTCGAACAGGGTGAGGTACAGCGTGCGGCGGTCCGCGGAGAGGGTGCTCGGCCCGTAGTGGTGACCGGCGGGCAGCCCGCGCACCGTCCCGTACACCGCCTCCGCGTGCTTGCCGATCCACTGCCCCAGGCCTTCAAGGCGCTCGACCTGTGGCTGCGGAATCGTGCCGTCCTCCATCGGGCCGACGTCGAGCAGCAGGTTGCCGCCCGAGCCGATGGTCTCGGTGAAGTAGCGGACCAGCTGGGCGAGGGACTTGTGGTTGTGGTCGTGGTGCTGGTAGCCCCATGAGTCGTTGATCGTCAGGCACAGCTCCCACGGCCCGTCCGGAGGCACGATGGGCGCGCCCTGTTCGGGGGTGGCGTAGTCGCCCTCGCTGAGCATGCGCGCGTTGAAGACGACCTGCGGCACGTACGACCGGATGAGCGCGGCGAGTTCGGGGATGCGCCACTGCTCCTCGCTGCGGTCCCACTCGCCGTCGAACCACATCAGGTCCGGCCGGTAGCGGGAGGCCAGTTCGCGGATCTGGCCGTCCCGGTAGGCGATGAACCGCTCCCAGGCCGCCGGGTCCTCGTCCTCGGCCGCGCACTCCGAGTAGGGGTTGTCCTCCTGCTCCGGCGGGCGGCCCGGCTTGCGCGTGGAGGCGTAGTCGGGGTGGTTCCAGTCGGAGTGCGAGTAGTAGAAGCCGACCTTCAGGTCCTTCTCGCGCAGCGCGTCGGCGTACGGGCCGAGGTAGTCCTTGCCGAGGTTGAGGTCGCCGTACGACGTGTCCCACAGCGCCACCCCGTCGTGGTGACGGCTCGTCAGCACCGCGTACTTCGCGCCCGCGCGGGCGAACAGGTCCGCCCAGGCCCGGGGGTCGTAGTGGGCGCCGGTGAAACGGTCGAGCTGGGACATGTACCGGTCGTGCGGGACGATGCCGTCGTAGAACGACCAGGACTCCTGGACGCCGTCGACGGCGTAGATGCCCCAGTGGACGAAGATCCCCAGCTTGGCGTCGGTGAACCAGGGTTGCATGGGCATCAGTTGGCCCCGGCGCGCCGCAGGCGGAGGGTCAGCACCTGGAAGGGGCGCAGCGAGACCGCGACCCCGCCGTCCACCTCGGCCTCCTGGAGCGGGCGCTCCAGCAGGTCGGTGATCTGGGCCCCGGCCAGCGGGAACCCGGTGCGCACGACGCCTTGGGCCCGGCCGCCCCGCGACTCGTAGAGCCGTACGACGACGTCGCCGGACTCGTCGTCGGCCAGCTTGACCGCCTCGACGGTCACCCCGTCGCCGGCCACGGAGACCACCGGCTCGGGCGCGCCCGCGGCGTCCGCCACGCGCAGCGGCAGATTGAGGGCGTAGCCCTCGGCGACGGCGTCCTCGATGCTCGCACCGGGGAGCAGGGAGTAGGTGAAGCGGTGCATGCCCTGGTCGGCCTCGGGGTCGGGGACGCGCGGGGCGCGCACCAGGCTGAGGCTGACCCTGGTGGTCGTACCGCCGTCCTCGCGGACCGTGCGGGAGACGTCGTGGCCGTACGTCGAGTCGTTGATGACCGCGACTCCGTAGCCGGGCTCGGCGATGTGCACCCAGCGGTGGCCGGAGACCTCGAAGCGGGCCGCCTCCCAGCTCGTGTTGGTGTGGGTGGGGCGCTGGATGTGGCCGAACTGGATCTCGGCGCAGGAGTACGGGGCGCGGATGTCCACCGGGAAGCCCGCCTTGAGGATCTTCTCGGCCTCGTGCCAGTCGATCTCGGTCTGGAAGTCGATACGGGGGCTGCCGGCGCGCAGGGTGATGGTCTGGGTGATGCGCGATCCCTTGCCGAAGCTGCGCTCGACCTTGATCGCCCCGGCCAGCGGGTCCGCCTCGACGACGGTCACAGCGTCCGTCTCCAGCAGGTCCTTGTAGCGGTTCTTGTAGTGCTTGTCGATGTCCCAGGCGTCCCAGTAGTTGGGCAGGTCGGTGTGGAGGCGGAGCTGGTTGCCCCGGTCGGCGAGGACTTCGCGGTTGGCCCGGATGTCGTACACGGAGGACAGGGTGCCGTCCTCGGCGACCTCGACGCGGACCAGGCCGTTGTCGAGGACGCGGCCGGAGACGGACACCGGGTGCGCGGGCTCGGCGGCGGTCAGGGGCGCGCTGCCGTTCGCGGGCACCTTCACATACGCCGGCGCGCCCTCGGCCGTGCGGACCACCTCGGCACGCGCGTACGGGCTCGTGTTGAAGACCCGCGCCTCTCCCCCGCCCAGCGCCGCGACCGCCTCGGCCGCCAGCGCCTCCAGTTCCTCGGCGACGCGGGCGTATTCGGCCTCCGCCTCGCGGTGCACCCAGGCGATGGACGAGCCCGGCAGGATGTCGTGGAACTGGTGCAGCAGGACCGTCTTCCACAGGCGGTCCAGCTTCTCGTACGGGTAGGAGTAGCCCGGCGCGTGCAGCGCGGCGGTCGTGGCCCACAGCTCGGCCTCGCGCAGCTTGTGTTCGCTGCGCCGGTTGCCCTGCTTGGTGCGGGCCTGGGAGGTGTGGGTGGCGCGGTGCAGCTCCAGGTAGAGCTCGCCGTTCCAGACCGGGGCGTCCTCGTACTCCGCGCGGGCCTTGGCGAAGAACTCGTCGGGGTGCTCGACGACGACCTTGGGCGAGCCCTCCAGGTCGGCGAGCCGCCGCGCCCGCTCCATGATCTCGCGGGTGGGGCCGCCACCGCCGTCGCCCCAGCCGAAGGGAGCGAGGGAGCGGGTGCCGCCGCCCTTCTCGGAGTAGTTCCGTACCGCGCGGTCCATCTCCTCGCCGCTGAAGCGGGCGTTGTAGGTGTCGACCGGCGGGAAGTGAGTGAAGATGCGGGTGCCGTCGATGCCCTCCCACCAGAACGTGTGGTGGGGGAACTTGTTGGTCTGGTTCCAGGAGATCTTCTGGGTGAGGAACCACTCGTTGCCGGCGAGCTTGGCGAGCTGCGGGTAGGCGGCGGTGTAGCCGAAGGAGTCCGGCAGCCAGACGCCCTTGGTCTCGATGCCGAAGTGCTCGATGAAGAACCGCTTGCCGTGGATGAACTGGCGGGCCATCGCCTCGCCGCCGGGCAGGTTGCCGTCGGCCTCGACCCACATGCCGCCGACCGGCGCCCACTGGCCCTTCTTCACCGACTCCTGGATGCGGGCCCACACGTGGGGGTAGTTGTCGCGCACCCACTCGTACTGCTGGGCCTGGGAGCAGGCGAAGATGAAGTCGTCGTACTCGTCGGCCAGGGACGTGACGTTGGAGAAGGTGCGGGACGTCTTGCGCTTGGTCTCACGGATCGGCCACAGCCAGGCGGAGTCGATGTGGGCGTGGCCGACGCCGGAGATCGTGTGCGCGCTGGCGTGCGCGGGGCGGGCCAGGACCGGCGCGAGTACCTCGCGCACGGCCGTGGCGCTGCCCGAGATGTCGTCCAGGTCGAGCACGTCCATGGCCCGGTCGAGAGCGTGCATGATCTCGTGGCGGCGCGGCTCGTGCTCCCCGAGGTGGACCATGAGCTCGCGCAGCACCTGGAGGTCCAGGTCGAGGTGGAAGACCTCCTCGTCCAGGACGGCGATGTCGGCGCGCTTGAAGGTGTAGAGGGGCTTGTCGCCCGCGGTCAGGACGTCGCCGAGCGGGGTCGGGGCGGCGAAGTTGTTCGCCAGGATGTCGGGGTTGGAGGCGGCCTCGACCAGGTAGTCGATCTCCTCGCCGCCCGAGACCGGGTTGCCGATCGGCACGTACTGGTTGAGCGGGTTGACGGCCTTCAGGGGGCGGCCGTCGGGCAGGTGGACCAGGGCCTCGGCCTGGTTGCCGGGCCAGTCCCCGGTGAAGCCGAGGTCGATGACCGCCTCGACCCGCCGCCCGGCCCACTCGGCGGGCACCCGGCCGCGCATCCGGAACCAGGTGGTGCCCCAGGGCGGGCCCCACGGGGTGTCCATCGCGAAGGGCGTGTACCGGGCGGCCGCGGCCTCCTCGAACGAGACCGGCTCGCCCGGCGCCTGCCAGGCCTCGACCTCGAAGGGGACGGTGGCCGAGTAGATCGCGGGCTTGATGCGCTGGGTGTGGACGCGCTCGACGCGCTCTTCGATCCTGCGGCGTTCGTCGTGCATGGGGGTTCTCCAGTGAAGCCGGGGAGGTACGGAAGCTCGGGGGCAGGCAAGCCCCGGGCCAGTCGGGAAAGCGCTTACCCGAAGGCGCTCACCTAAGGTACGCCAGGCCAGGGTGCACGGCCGTGTAGCCCTCCACCAGCCTGCGGGCCACGTTGACCGAGTCGACCAGCGGATGCAGCGCGAAGGCCTTGACCGCCGTCGTACGGGAGCCGGACTCGGCCGCGGCCAGCACCTCGCGCTCGACCGCCTTGACCGAGCAGACGAGCCCGGTGGCATGGTCGGGCAGCGGGGCGACGGCGACCGGGTGGGCGCCGTTGGCGTCGACCAGGCAGGGCACCTCGATGACGGCGTCGGAGTCGAGCACCGACAGCGTGCGCTGGTTGCGGACGTTGAGGATCAGGGTGGTGCGCTCGTCGCGGGCGATGGCCCGCATCAGCGCCAGCGCCACCTTCTCGTAGCCGCCGGAGAGGTCGTCGGCGTCGCGCTCGCCGGCGCCGGCGGTCTCCCGGTTCTCGGACATGTAGGTGGCCTCGCGCTCGGCGCGGGTGCGGTCCCAGACCTGAAGGGCACAGGCGTCCGGGTCGCGCATCCGCTCGTAGAAGCGGGCCTGCTGGTCGCGCAGGAAGGCGCCGCGGGTCTTGTCGGCCTCCTGGTAGGCGCGCACGGCCTCGCGGTTGAAGTAGTAGTAGTGCAGGTATTCGTTGGGGACGGCGCCGAGCGAGCGCAGCCAGTCGACGCCGAAGAGCTTGCCCTCCTCGAAGGAGCCGAGCAGATCGGGGTCGGCGAGCAGGCGCGGCAGTTCGTCGCGGCCGGCCACGCGCAGGCCGCGCACCCAGCCGAGGTGGTTGAGGCCGACGTAGTCGATCCAGGCCTCGCCGGGGTTCTTCACGCCGAGGACGCGGGCGATACGGCGGCCGAGGCCGACCGGTGAGTCGCAGATGCCGATGACGCGGTCGCCGAGGTGGCGGGACATGGCCTCGGTGACCAGGCCCGCGGGGTTGGTGAAGTTGATGACCCAGGCGTCCGGCGCGAGCCGGGCCACCCGCCGGGCGATGTCGACGGCGACCGGGACGGTGCGCAGGCCGTAGGCGATGCCGCCCGCGCCGACCGTCTCCTGGCCGAGGACACCCTCGGCGAGGGCGACCCGCTCGTCGTTCGCCCTGCCCTCGAGGCCGCCGACGCGGATCGCGGAGAAGACGAAGTCGGCGCCGCGCAGCGCCTCGTCCAGGTCGGTGGTGGCGCTCACCTCGGGTGCGTCGGGCACGCCGGCCGCCTGCTCGGCGAGCACCCGGGTGACGGCGGAGAGCCGCTGCGCGTCCAGGTCGTGCAGCACGACGCGGGTGACCCGGCCCTCGGCGCGGTCGCCGAGGAGCGCGCCGTACACGAGCGGCACGCGGAATCCGCCGCCGCCCAGAATCGTCAGTTTCACGCTTGCACCTTTCCTGCCACGACCACCTCGACGCCCGCCTCCTCCAGGGAGGACCGGGTCGCCGGGTCGACCGGCGCGTTCGTCACCACCACGTCCAGGTCCTGCGGGCCGCAGACCTTCGCCATCCCGTGCCCGGGGAACTTCGCCGCGTCGGCCAGCAGCACGACCTTGTCACCGGCCTTGATCATCGCCCGCTTCACCGGCACCTCGACGACCGTCGTGTCCATCACCTGCCCGCCCGGCCGCACTCCACTGGTGCCCAGGAACAGCCAGTCGGCATGCAACTGGCGCAGATTGTCCTCGGTGAGGAAGCCGACCAGGGAGCGGTACTCGCGGCGGACCATGCCGCCGAGCAGCACCAGCTCGATGCCCTCGTCGTCGGCCAGCTCCTCGTAGACCACCAGGTTGCTGGTGATCACGGTGAGCCGGCGGCCGTGCAGCTGGCGGGCCAGCCGGAAGGCGGTGGTGCCGATGTCGAGCAGTACCGACTGACCGTCCTCGATCATCGCGGCGGCATGCGCGGCTATGGCGTCCTTCTCGGGCACCCGCACCTCGGCGACCTCGGCGAAGGGCTGGTCGCCCTCCTCCACGACGGCGCCGCCGTGCACCCGGGTGAGCAGCCCGTCCTCCTCGAGTTTGACCAGGTCACGCCTGATCGTGGCCGGGCTCACACCCAGCCGCTCGGAGAGATCGGTCACGGCCGCGGGGCCACCGGAGCGCAGGGCCCGCAGGATGAGTTGGTGTCGTCGTTCTGCCAGCACGACGTGAACACTACTCGTCATCTTCAATCATCGCCATGCTCATTTCTGCTCGGGTATTGACGCATCCCGCCGAGCGGCGCACGATTCCGCTCACCGAAATGAAGAGTTTTGACGAGAGGACGGTGCTGTGGACGACGACCGGCCCGATGTGCTGCTGACCGGGCTGCTCTTCTACGACCTCGTCCTCACGGGGCTCGGGAAGCCGCCGACCCCGGGCGAGGAGATCTGGACCGGCGGCATGGGCTGCGGCCCGGGCGGCATCGCCAACCTCGCGGTGGCCGCCGCCCGCTTCGGCCTGAAGACCTCGCTGGCCACGGTGTTCGGCGACGACCTCTACGGCGAGTACTGCCGGGACGTCCTGTGCGACCAGGAGGACATCGACCTCTCGCTCTCGCGCACCGCGGACAACTGGCCCACCCCCGTCACCGTCTCCCTCGCCTACGCCCACGACCGGGCCCTCGTCACCCACGGCCAGGAGCCCCCGTACTCACAGGACGCGCTGATGGGCGACCCGCCCGAGGCGCGCACGGCCTTCGTGCACCTCGAGGCCGAACCCCGCCGGTGGCTCGCCAAGGCCGCCGCGAACGGCACCCAGGTCTACGCCGACGTCGGCTGGGACCCCACCCAGCAGTGGTCGACCGACCTCCTCGACCAGCTCTCCCTGTGCCACGCCTTCCTCCCCAACGAGACCGAGGCGATGGCGTACACCCGCACCGACAGCGCCCTCGCGGCCCTCGGCACGCTCAGCGAGCTGGTGCCGGTGGCCGTCGTCACGCGTGGCGGCGACGGCGCGGTCGCCGTGGACCAGACGACCGGCGAGTACGCGGACGTGCCCGCCCTCGGTGTCGACGTCCTCGACGCGACCGGCGCCGGGGACGTCTTCGGGGCGAGCTTCGTCGCGGCCTCGCTGGGCGGCTGGCCGCTGGCGGAACGGCTGCGGTTCGCCGTCCTGGCCGCCGGGCTGTCGGTCCGGCGGCACGGCGGGGCGCTGGCCGCCCCTGGCTGGTACGGCGTCGACCGCTGGTGGCGCTCGCTGACCGACCCCGGGCTGAAGCGGGCGTACGGCTTCCTGGCGGACCGGCTCCCGGACGATCCCGGGCCGCCCGTCGCACACGCCCCCGTGACCCCGCCCGCACGGCAGAACTGACTCCCCCCACGCCCCTCATGCGAAGTCCCGAAAAGATCCGAAAGGCGGTGGGAGCTGTGCGGCTCTCACGAAGAGGCCTGCTCCGCGCGGGCATGGCCGGTACGGCCGCCACGGCGCTCGGCGGCCTGGCGTCCGGCTGTGCCGTTCCGACCGGCTCGACCGGCCGGAACATGGTCCTGTGGTACTGGAGCGGCGGTCTGAGCGACACGGTCGTCAAGAACGCCAAGGCGCGTTACGGCCGCTCCGTGGACCTCGACGCCATCCAGATCGGCGGCTACTACCGCTCGAAGCTGATCACCACGATGGCGGGCAACGCCCACATCCCCGACATCGCCGGCCTCAAGGGCGAGGACATGGCGTCCTATCTGCCCAACGCCGGCCAGTTCGTCGACCTCAGGACGCTCGGTGCCGACCGGCTCAAGAGCCAGTACCTGGACTGGAAGTGGCAGCAGGGGGTCGCTCCGGACGGCAGCCTGATCGGGTTCCCGATCGACGTCGGTCCGGTCGTGCACTACTACCAGCCCGCCGTCTTCGAGAAGGCCGGGCTGGCCCACGAACCCGACGACGTGTCCCGGGAACTGGACTCCTGGGAGAAGTTCTTCGCCGCCGGCGAGCAGTTGAAGAAGCGGATCCCCGGGACGTACATCCTGACCGACGTCGGCAGCGTCTTCGAGATGTCGATCGGCCAGGGCACCACCCGGTTCGTCGACAAGGACCGCAACTTCATCGGCGACGGCCAGAACGTCCGCACCTGCTGGGAGCGGGCCGTGGAGGCCAAACGGCGCGGGATCGTGTCGAACATCGTGACGGGCACGCCCGACTCGATCTCGGCCACCGAGAAGGGGAAGCTGCCCAGTCAGCTCAACGCCTCCTGGGCCGCCGGCGACCTCAAGCTCGCGTACCCGAAGACCGAGGGCAAGTGGCGGGTGGCCAACTGCCCGGGCGGCCCCTCGAACGTCGGCGGCTCCTTCCTTGCGATCACGAAGGCGTGCCGGGAACCCGAGCGGGCCTTCGAGATCATCACCTGGATGCTGAACGCGGACAACCAGGCCCAGGGCTTCGTCGAAGCCGGGCTCTTCCCGTCGACCCCGGCGTCGTACGAGATGAAGAAGCTGCGCGAGCCTGACCCGTTCTTCGGCGATCAGATCACCATGGACGTCTTCGGACCGGCCGCCGAGAAGATCCCGGTCGCCTTCAACAGCCCCTACGACATCGCGCTCGGGCAGCCGATCAGGGACGAGATCAAGAACGTCGGCGTCCTCGGCAAGAATCCGAAGAAGGCCTGGGAGGACGCCATGGGCAAGTGCCGGCGGATCGCCAAGCACCTGGGGGTGAGCTTCTGATGGCCGTCATCGAGCAGACCCCGACCCCGCCCGTCGTGGCACCGTCCACACCCGCGCGGCCCAAGAAGGGCCTGCGCAAGCACTGGCACCTCTACGCCGCGATCTCCCCCTTCTACCTCCTCTTCCTCGCCTTCGGCCTGATCCCCGTCGGCTTCTCGCTCTACCTGTCCTTCCACCGCTGGGACGGCCTCGGCTCGATGGAGTGGGCGGGTCTGTCGCAGTACCAGTACCTGGTGAGCGACAGCGACTTCTGGCAGTCGATCGGGAACACGCTTCTCATCTGGGCGCTGGCCACCTTCCCCATGATCTTCCTGGCGATGGTGACGGCCGTGATGCTCAACTCGGCGGTCCGCTTCAAGAACGTCTACCGGTTCGCGTACTTCCTGCCGAACGTCACCTCGGTCGTCGCCATCGCGATCGTCTTCGGCTCGATCTTCTCCACCAACTTCGGCCTGGTGAACGCGCTGTTGCAGGCGGTGGGGCTCGACCAGGTGGCCTGGCTGAACACCCCGTGGGGCATCAAGGTCGCCATCGCCACGCTGATGACCTGGCAGTGGACCGGCTACAACGCCATCATCTTCCTCGCCGGGCTCCAGACCATCCCGGGCGACCTGTACGAGGCGGCCCGCATCGACGGCGCCGGCCCCGTGCAGACCTTCTTCCGGGTCACCCTGCCCCTGCTGCGGCCGACGCTGCTGTTCGTGCTGGTCGTCTCCACGGTCACCGGACTGCAGAGCTTCTCCGAGCCGCAGGTGCTGCTGCAGACCACGGCCAACGAGTCGACGTTCTCGGGCGGGCCCGACCACGCCGGCCGGACCATGGTCCTCTACTTCTTCCAGCAGACCTTCGACAACAACGACTTCGGGTACGGCGCCGCCGTGGCGTGGGGCATCTTCCTGGTCGTCGTCCTCTTCTCGATCATCAACTGGCGCCTGGTGCAGCGCCGGGGCGAACAGTAGGAAGGCCGCGACATGGCATCCATCAAGGGCTCCGGACGCCGGGGCACAGCGCTGCACGCGTCCCTGATCATCGGCCTGCTGCTGTCGGCCTTCCCGTTCTACTGGGCCGTGATCATGTCGACGCACACGTCGTCGGAGATCTTCTCGTACCCGCCGAAGCTGCTGCCCGGCTCGCACTTCCTGGAGAACGTCCGCAACCTGCTCGACACCATCGACTTCTTCGGGTCGATGTGGAACTCGCTGCTGGTCGCGACGACGGTGACCTTCCTGGTCCTGTTCTTCGACTCGCTGGCGGCCTTCGTGTTCGCGAAGTTCGCCTTCCCCGGCAAGAACCTGCTGTTCGCGCTGCTGATGCTGATCTTCATGGTGCCGGCCCAACTGGCGGCCATCCCGCAGTTCGTGATCATGGCGAAGATCGGCTGGATCGGCTCGATGACGGCGCTGATCGTGCCGGCGGCGGCCAACGCGTTCGGCATCTTCTGGATGCGCCAGTACATGAAGAGCGCCATCCACGACGAGCTGCTCGACGCCTCGAAGCTCGACGGTGCGGGCTTCATGCGCCAGTACTGGCACGTGGCCCTCCCGGTCGTGCGGCCCGGGCTCGCCTTCCTCGGCATCTTCACCTTCATGGGCCAGTGGAACGACTACGCCTGGCCGCTGATCGCCCTGACCAACCCGGACAACGTCACCCTCCAGGTCGCGCTGTCCCAGCTCAACGGCACCCACGGCACCACCGACTACGGCATGGTGATGACCGGCGCGGTGCTCGCCCTCATCCCGCTGCTGATCGTCTTCGCGATCGGCGCCCGGCAGATCATCGGCGACCTCGCGAAGGGGGCCGTGCGCGGATGACGAGCGATCCGCTGATCGCCCTGCGCCCCTGGGAGGCACCCGAGGTGACCTCCTGGGGGCGGCTGCCCATGAACGCCGTCGACCGGCGCCGCGGAGCACTCCCCCTGGACGGCGACTGGCGCTTCCAGTTGCTGCCGGCTCCGCACGCGCCGGTCGGCGGTGCCTGGTCGACGGCGTACCTCCCCGGCGTGTGGACCATGCGGGGCACGGACGATCCGCCGCAGTACACGAACGTCCGGATGCCGTTCGCCGAGGTCCCGCCCCATGCGCCCGCCGCGAATCCGACGGGGGTGTACGAGCGTGCGGTGGACGTCCCGGCCGACTGGGCCGGGCGCCGGATCGTGCTCCAGGTCGGGGCCGCCGAGAGCGTGCTGCTGGTGTACGTGGACGGGCGGCCGGTCGGCATCTCCAAGGACTCCCATCTGGCCGCCGAGTTCGACCTGACGGGAGTCGTGCGCGCCGGGCAGCGGGCCACCGTACGGCTGACCGTAGTGAAGTGGTCGGACGCCTCGCACATCGAGGACCAGGACCAGTGGTGGCACGGCGGGATCACCCGCTCGGTGCTGCTGTACGCGACGGATCCGCTGCACCTGGCCGACGTGACCGTGCGGGCGCCGTGCAGCGGCGAGCTGCGCGTCGACTGCCGGGTGCGGCACGCGAGCGGTGCGCTGCCCGAGGGGTGGTACCTCACCGGCGACCTGGACGGGCGACCGCTCGCCCAGGACGCCGAGTTCGACCGTGCGAACGTCGAAGACGAACGCGTCTCCGACTTCCTCGGCGAGGCCCGGCTGCTGGCGACCGTGCCCGAGGTGCGCACCTGGAACGCGGAGACGCCCGAGCTGTACGACCTCACCGTCCGGCTGCACCGCGCCGACGGCACGGTCGCCGACACCTCCCGGCACCGGATCGGCTTCCGGGACGTCGAGATCGTCGGCCGGGACCTGCTGGTCAACGGGGAGCGGGTGTTCATCCGGGGCGTGAACCGGCACGACTTCCACCCGCTGACCGGGCGGACGGTGTCGTACGACGACCTGCGCGCGGACCTCGTCCTGCTCAAGCGCTTCGGCTTCAACGCCATCCGCACCTCCCACTACCCGGGCGATCCGGCGCTGTACGACCTCGCCGACGAGCTCGGCTTCTACGTCGTGGACGAGGCGGACATCGAGTCCCACGACCACGCCCACGAGATCGCCGACGACCCGCGCTATCTGAACGCCTTCGTGGACCGCGTCTCGCGCATGGTGCTGCGCGACAAGAACCATCCGTCGGTCATCGTCTGGTCGCTCGGCAACGAGTCCGACTACGGCGCGAACCACGACGCGGCGGCGGGCTGGGTGCGCCGGCACGATCCGACGCGGCCGCTCCAGTACGAGGGCGCGGCCAGGCTCGGCTGGGCCGACCCGGACGTCGCCTCCGACATCGCGTGCCCGATGTACGCGCCGCTTCAGGACTGCGTGGCGCACGCGCTCTCCGGCGAGCAGACCAAGCCGCTCATCCAGTGCGAGTACTCGCACGCCATGGGCAACAGCAACGGCACGCTGGCCGACCACTGGGCGGCCATCGAGTCCACCCCGGGTCTTCAGGGCGGCTTCATCTGGGAGTTCTGGGACCACGGAATTCTTCAGCGCGTGAGCGATGGAAGACCGGCCGGGCGTGGGGGCGCCGGGCTCTACGACAACGGTGTCGCCGCGCCCGGGTACCGCTGGGCGTACGGCGGCGACTTCGGCGAGACGATCCACGACGGCGCCTTCATCGCGGACGGCGTGGTGTTTCCCGACCGCACGCCCAAGCCCGCGCTGTACGAGCACCGCGAGATCGCGGCGCCGGTGCGCATCGAGTGCTTCCGGCACGAGGGCATCGTGCTCGGCAACCACCAGCACTTCCGCGGCCTGGACTGGCTGGCGGGCGAGTGGCGGCTGGACCTCGCCGACGGTACGACGCTGACCGCGCCGGCCGAACTGCCGAGCCTGTGCCCCGGCGAGACGGCGGCCGTACCGCTGCCCTTCGAGGTGCCGCGCGACGGCGGCGAGGCCTGGCTGACGCTGCGGGTGACCGTGGCCGAGGACCAGCCGTGGGCGCCGCGCGGAACCGAGGTGTGCATGCCGCAGGTGCGGCTGCGCGGGCCCGCCGTGACCCCGGCCGTTCCCGTCGAGCGGCATGTCGATGTCGACGGCGAGGGCCTTCTCGTCCACCCGCTGCTGACGGCTGCCCCCGTGCTCTCGCTGTGGCGGGCGCCCACCGACAACGACGAGCTCGGCGGAATCGCCCCGCGCTGGCGCACGTGGGGCCTCGACGCGCTGGTCCGCAAGGTGGTCTCCGTACACCGAGAGGGCGATCGGGTGACCGTGCTCGCCGAGTACGCCGGGGCGACCGGTGTCGTACGGCATCGGCAGGTGTGCACACCGGTCGAGGGCGGCGTCCGGGTCGACGAAGAGGCCGAGTTGCCCGAGGAATTCGACGACGTGGCCCGCGTCGGTTCGGTGTTCGAGACCGTGCCGGGGCTCGATCTGCTGGAGTGGTTCGGGCAGGGGCCCTGGGAGGCGTATCCCGACCGGAGCGCGGGCGCGCCCGTGGGCCACCACTCGGTCCCCGTGGACGAGTTGTTCACCCCGTATCTGCGGCCCCAGGAGAGCGGCGGACGGCATGGGGTACGGCACTTCAGGCTGTCGGCGCCGGACGCCACGGGTCTCTCGGTCGTCCTGGACGAGCCGCGCCAGGTCTCGGTCACCCGCTACCGCGCCGAGGACCTGACGGCCGTCGCCCATCACGACGAACTGGTGCCGCGCCCCGGATGCGTGGTCCACATCGACGCGGCACACCGGGGCCTGGGCACGGCCTCGTGCGGCCCGGACACCTTGTCCTCCTATCGCGTTCCGCCGGGCGTCCACCGCTGGAGCTGGACCCTGCGCATCCTCTGAACTCCTTTCTTCTCCTCTCCTCACGGAGCACACGTGTGTACTTCGCATGACCACACCCAGGGCGAGGCCGCGCAGGCCGCCGCCGGAAGACGAAGCTTTCTCAGGGCCACGGCACTGATCGGCGCCGCCGCGACGGCCTCGGTCGCCGTCCCCGCGGTCGCCGAGGCCGCGCCCGCCGGCTGGCGGCCGGACCCCGACAGCCGTCGCTTCACGCTCGCCGTGATGCCCGACACCCAGTACCTCTTCGACGGGCCGAGCATCGACAAGGCGCCGGTGGAGGCGTCCTTGCGCTATCTGCTGGAGCACGGCCGCGAGGAGAACATCGTCTTCCTGTCCCACCTCGGCGACCTCACCCAGAACGGCACCCGGCCCGAAGTCACCGCGATCAGCGAGGCGTTCCGGCTCCTGGACCGGCGGGGCGTGGGCTACAGCGTCCTCGCCGGCAACCACGACGTGCGGTCGTCCACGGACGACCAGCGCGGTGCGACGCCGTATCTGGACGCCTTCGGGCCGCGGCGGTTCCAGGGGAAGAAGACCTTCGGGGGTGCCTCACCCGACGGCTACAACAGCTTCCACCTCTTCAAGGCCGCCGGCCGCGAGTGGATGGTGCTCGCGCTGGACTGGCGGCTGTCGGCGAAGGGGTACGCGTGGGCGAAGGACGTCCTCGCCCGGCACCCGAGGACGCCGGTCATCCTCACCACCCACGAGCTGGTCGTCGAGGACGGCTCCCTGTCGGCGTACGGACAGGAGCTGTGGGACCGGTTGATCGAGGACCACGACCAGATCTTCCTGACCCTCAACGGGCACTACTGGCCCGCCGGCCGGGCGACCCGCAAGAACGCGGCGGGGAACGACGTACATCTGCATCTGACGAACTACCAGAACCGTTACTTCGGCGGCGCGGCGATGATCCGCCTGTACCGCTTCGACCTCGACCGCGACGTCATCGACGTGGAGACGGTCTCGCCGTGGATCCTCGGCCGGGCCGCCAAGGGCCTCAACGCGCTGGAGCGGCAGGAGATCGAGCTCAGCGGTGACGCCGACCGGTTCACGGTCGAGATCGACTTCGCGGAACGTTTCTCCGGCTTCGACCCGGTGCCCGCCCGCCCGGCACGCCCAGCGTCACGGCTGCTGATCCCGGGCACGGCGGCGTACTGGCGCTTCGACAAGCCGGTGGAGGGCACCGTCCGTGACCTGTCCGGGCGCGGCAACGACCTCACGCTCGTCACCGTGGGCGGCGGCAGGCTGGGCTGGTCCGCCGACCACCACCCCGACCAGCCCGGCCACGGCAGCCTGGAGTTCCAGGGCTTCAAGTCCCCGCTGAAGGGCGCGTATCTGCGCACGGTCGACGGCGCGCCGCTCAACTCGGCCACCTTCCGCGACGGTTACACCATCGAGGCCTTCTACCGCCTCCCCGCCGACTGGGACCCGTCCCACAACGCCTGGTCGGGCCTGGTCAGCCGGACGGGCACGGGCGGCGCCGCCGGCAAGGGCGCCGACGACCCCGACGAGCCGCTCGCCACCCTCTCCCTGTCGAACGACCGCGAGCCGCAGTGGGCGATGCGCCCGCTCAACCAGGAGGGCATCGCCACCAACTGGGGCCAGGAGACGCCGCTGGAGACCTGGTGGCACCTGGCCGTCGTCAACGACGGCGAGCACACCACGATGTACGTCGAGGGCTGCCCGGTCGTCCGCAATCCCCGGGCGCGCTCGACCGGCATCACCTCCGTGGGCCTGCCCTGGCTCCTGGGCGGCTACGAGTACGGCGGCAGCATCGACCAGATCCTGTACGGCCGCCTCGGCGACGTCCGCGTCGTCGAACGGGCGCTGCCCGTCACGTCCTTCATGACTCACTGACCTCTGCCGAGGACCACCATGACCGAGCAGCAGTTGCCCACCTGGGCCGACCCCTCCGTCTCCCCCGCCGACCTCGACCCGCAGGGCGTCTCCAGGCGCGGGCTCCTGCGCCGCGCGGGACTGTTCGGCGCCGCGTTCGCGCTGGGCTCCACGGCGGTGCCGGCGGCCGCGTCCGACCGGCGTCTGGGCGGTGACGACCCCCGCCTGGCCTACCTCGTGGGCGATCACCACATCCACACCGTCTACAGCCACGACGCCAAGTACACGTTCTCCCAGCTGGCCACGGCGGGCGCCGAGTACGGCCTGGACTGGATGGTGTTCACCGAGCACTCCAACGTCGGGCACGCCAAGTACGGCGCCCCGCTGGAGCACCGGGAGATCCTCAAGGCGCGGGCCGAGAACCCGCGCCAACTGATCTTCCAGGGCCTGGAGTGGTACATCCCGGCCGCCGAGCACTGCACGGTCTTCGCGGCGCCCGGCCGCCACGAGGTCGATCTGCTCACCGAGTTCGAGAGCGCCTACGACGGCAAGCTCCTCGGCTACGACAAGGGCGGCCCCGCCGACGCGGACACCGCACGCAACGAGGCCCACGCGGTCAAGGCGATCAAGTGGCTGGCCGAGCAGCGCCGCAAAGGCCGCGTGGACGACGTCCTGGTCCTCGCCAACCACCCGATGCGCCTCGGCATCGACTCCCCGCACGAGATGCGCAACTGGCGCGACGCGGCCCCCGAGATCATGATCGGCATGGAGGGCGCACCCGGTGCCCAGGGCGCGGCGATCCCCGGCTGGCGCGGCGAGACGTCGATCCGGGGCGAGTACGAGAACAGGCCGTCGGCCCAGTCCTGGCCCGGCTACCCGGCGGAGGCGTACCTGACCTACGGCGGCTTCGACTGGGCGACGGCGACGGTGGGCGGCCTGTGGGACTCGATGCTGGCCGAGGGCAGGCTGTTCTCGATCACCACCAACTCCGACGCCCACCGCATCGTCTTCGACACCTGGAAGAACGGCGACTGGCCGGAGGGCCGGAACTTCGACAACACGGGCCGGCTCCCCGACCCGGTGAACACCGACACCCCGCAGCCGGGCAGCGACTTCTGGCCGGGCCAGTTCAGCCGGACCCATGTCGGCGTCACCCGCTACGGCTACCGCGCGGTGATGGCGGGCCTGCGCGCGGGCCGGGTCTGGCTGGACCACGGGCATCTGCTGGACGGCCTCGAGGTGCGCCTCAAGCGGGACTGCGACCACGGCAGGGGTGTCACGCTGGGCGGCCGGCTACGGGTCCGCAAGGGCGAGAAGCTCACGCTGCAGGTGACGGTGACGACGGCCTCCCGCCCCAACTCCCATGGCGTTCTGCCGGAGTTGGCGCATGTGGACGTCATCCGGGGCGCCGTGCGCGGGCCGGTGGCCGACCGCGACACATGGAGGGCGCCCGACACCAAGGTGGCGGCGACGAAGGACGTCTCGGGCCGCAAGGGGACGTACACCCTGCGCATCCCGCTGACCGCCGGCAGCGAGTCCTGCTACGTCCGGCTGCGCGGCAGCGACGGCAACCGCAACGGCGCGGGCTACCTCGGCGCCTCGGTCGACCCGCACGGCCCGGTCCCGCACGAGCCCGGGAACGGTGACCCGTGGGCGGATACGTGGTTCTATTCGAACCCCATATTCGTCGACGTGGCAGGAGCCTGATGAAGCGTCATCTCCTCACTCTGGCTTGCTTATCGGGTGCGCTCGCGCTCGGCGCGGGAACGGCGTCCGCCGCCGGTGACCCGCACTGGGCCGAGACCGGCAGGGCGTACACGGACACGCTGGGCGGCGGGCAGGGCCTGGCGAGCCGCGCGGACGGCAGCCTGCTGTACCGCGGGCTCGCCTCCATCCCGCTGGACCTGCGCATCAAGGGCTGGAACCACATCGGCGACCCGGACGTGGCCCGCGGCCACACCTTCGACGCCTATCAGGGCCCGGACACGGCCACGTCCAAGATGTTCGCGGTGACGACGCCTGCCGGGAAGCGCTACGAGTACGTCCACCAACTGAACCCGGGCGAGAAGCTGAACAACTCCTTCGCCGCCGTCTCGCCCGACGGGCAGTGGCTGGTGTCGGGCGAGTGGGGGGAGCAGCGAAGACTCCAGGTCTTCCCCGCTCCCCTGCTCAACCCCTCCACCCCGCAGGCGGGCGGCGACCTGAAGGAGGCGTGGCAGATCACCCTGGACAAGCCGGTGCGCGACATCCAGGGCTGCGACTTCGTCACGGACACCCGGCTGGTGTGCGCCTCGAACGACGCCACGGGGACGCTGTTCCCCGAGATCCGCCCGCTCCTCCAGGTCGACCTGCCTCGCAAGGTGGACGGTCGGCCGATCACCGGCTCGGTGAAGAGCCTGTTCGCGCTGCCGCAACGCAGCGTGTGCACGGGCACCTTCGAGGCGGAGGGCGTCGACTACGACGTGAACAGCGGCACCCTGCGGGCGCAGATGATCCCGCCCGGAGTGTGCGCGGTGGCGACGGCCGTGTACTCGTACAAGCAGGGCTGAGGGTCAGGCGTAGAACCGCGACAGGCTCTGCAGGACGGCGGCGGGCTTCCCGCCGCCGTCGATCTCTATCGTGCCGTCGACCGTGATCTGCACCCCGCCCGGCACCTCCTCGACCTCCGCGAGCCTTCCGACCAGGCGGATGCGGGAGCCGACCTTGACCGGCGAGGGGAAGCGCACCTTGTTCAGGCCGTAGTTGACCTTCGTGGTGACGCCCTGGACGTCCAGCAGCTCGGTGAACAGGGGGATGAACAGGGAGAGCGTGAGGTAGCCGTGGGCGATGGGGGCGCCGAAGGGGCCCTCGGCGGCCTTCTCGGGGTCCACGTGGATCCACTGGTGGTCGCCCGTGGCGTCGGCGAAGGTGTTGATGCGCTCCTGGGTGACCTCGATCCACTCACTGGCGCCGAGGTCGCTGCCGGCGAGCTTCTTCAGTTCGTCGAGGCCGTTCACGGTGATGCTCATGCGGTTCCTTAACTGTTGCCGTACTGGGTACGGACACGGGACTTGAGGAGTTTTCCGGAGGCGGTACGCGGGAGTTCGTCCGCGAGGACCACCGACTTCGGGATCTTGTACTTGGCGAGCCGGCCGGACAGGGACGCGAGGATCTCGTCCGGGTCGGGGCTGGTGCCCTCGCGGGGGACGACGACCGCGCGCCCCACCTCGCCCCACTTGTCGTCGGGCACGCCGATCACCGCGCACTCGACGATGTCGGGGTGGGCGAGGAGAAGGTCCTCGATCTCGGCGGGGTAGATGTTCTCGCCGCCGGAGATGATCATGTCCTTGATGCGGTCGACGATGAAGACATAGCCGTCCTCGTCGACGCGGGCCGCGTCCCCGCTGCGGAACCAGCCGTCCGCGAAGGAGGCGGCCGTCTCCTCCGGCAGCCCCCAGTAGCCGGGCATGACATGCGGGCCGCGGACCACGACCTCGCCGTTCTCGCCGACGTCGACGGGGGTGAAGTCCGGCCGTACGA
This sequence comes from Streptomyces sp. UG1, assembly GCF_049974585.1. Lineage (NCBI taxonomy): Bacteria > Bacillati > Actinomycetota > Actinomycetes > Kitasatosporales > Streptomycetaceae > Streptomyces > Streptomyces sp. UG1. The sequence goes on from NZ_JBNGGG010000007.1 coordinate 176,302, forward strand.
CGCGGACGTCGCTGAAGAAGTGCGGTACGCCCGCCGAGCCGGCCTTGCTGACCGCGTGCTCGGCGTCCAGGAACAGCGTCCCCGGGGACGCCTCCGTCATGCCGTAGCCCTGGAGGAAGGTCAGTCCGCGTTTCTGGTAGGCGGCGATCAGCGGTGTCGGGACCGGGGAGCCGCCGCAGGTCAGGATGCGCAGGGACGACAGGTCCGCGTCCGGCCAGCGGGGGTGGCGGGCCACCTGGTCGAACATGGTCGGCACGCCGAACATGAAGGTGATCCGGTGCCGTTCGATCAGGTCGAAGGTGGCGTCCGGGTCGAAGGCCTCGACCAGGACACAGGTGCCGCCCTTGAGCAGCACCGGCAGGGTCAGCATGTTCAGGCCCGCGGTGTGGAACAACGGGGCGGAGACCAGGGCGCGTTCGTCGGCGATCAGGTCGATGTCGACGAGGACGTTGAGGGCGTTCCAGATGATGTTGCCGTGGGTGAGCATCGCGCCCTTGGGGCGGCCGGTCGTCCCCGAGGTGTACATGATGATGCAGGTGTCGTCCGGGGTGACCGGGGTGTCGATGGGCTCCGGGGAGGCCGAGGCGAGTGCCGCCTCGTATTCGGGGCCGACTTCGACGTAGGTCCGGACGTCGGTGCCGCCGGGGAGTCCCGCGACCAGTCCGGCGTGCGAGGGGCCGTAGACCAGGGCCTTGGCTCCGGAGTCGGCGAGCTGGTAGGCGATCTCGGGGCCGGCCAGGCGGGTGTTGAGGGGCACGAAGGCCGCGCCGAGCGTGCCGGCCGCGAACAGGGTCTCCAGGTAGGAGGGGTGGTTCGGGCCGAGGTAGGCGATGCGGTCGCCGCGCCGGACGCCGCGCTCGCGCAGGGCGTGGGCGAGGCGGGTCGTGCGCAGGTGCAGGGTGGCGTAGTCCGTGGACTGTCCGCCGTGGATCAGGGCCGTGCGGTGCGGGGTCTTGCGGGCCCGGCGTGCGGGCCATGACCCCAGTCCCTCGTTGCGCATGTCGCGCCCCTTACGGTTTCGTCAGCCCGAGCAGCCGGGCGGCGTTCTCCTTGAGGATCTTCGGCCTGACCTCGTCCTTGATCGACAGCTTGGCGAAGTCGGCGAGCCAGCGGTCGGGGGTGAGGACGGGGAAGTCGGAGCCGAAGAGGACCTTGTCCTTGAGCAGGGTGTTCGCGTACTGCACCAACTGGGGCGGGAAGTACTTGGGCGACCAGCCGGAGAGGTCGATGTGGACGCCCGGCTTGTGGGTCGCCACCGCGAGGGCCTCGTCCTGCCAGGGGAAGGACGGATGCGCCAGGATGATCTTCAGATGCGGGAAGTCGGCCGCCACGTCGTCCACGTGCAGCGGGTTGGAGTACTTCAGCCTGATCCCGCCCCCGCCGGGCACTCCCGCGCCGATGCCGGTCTGGCCGGTGTGGAACAGGGCGATCGTGCCCGTCTCCTCGATCACCTCGTAGAGGTCGTAGGCCACCGCGCGGTCGTTGGGGAAGAAGCCCTGGATGCTGGGGTGGAACTTGAAGCCGCGCACCCCGTGCTCCTCGACCAGGCGGCGGGCCTGCTTCACGCCCGCCTTTCCCCGGAAGGGGTCGATGGAGGCGAACGGGATCAGCACGTCCGCGTTTGCGGCGGCCGCCTCGGCGACCTCCTCGTTCGGGACCGGTGCGGTGCCCGTCGCGGACTCGGCGTCGACCGTGAAGATCACGGCGGCCATCTTCCGCTCACGGTAGTAGGCGGCCGTCTCCTGAAGGGTCGGCTTCCGCTTGCCCTCGACCTTGAAGTAGGCGGAGGAGGCGTCGTGCAGGTCGTCGTCCAGGGAGGAGTGGCCCTTGGAGGACACCTCCGCATGGGTGTGGACGTCGATCGCGACCAGTTCGTCCAGGTCCATCACGCCTCCGGGAGCTTGGGCGCCGGAATGCCGACCGACTGGGGTTCGGCGCCGATCGAAGTGGGCCAGACGTCGGCCAGGGCCTCCGGGCTCCAGCCGCCGTCCGCGAACGCGGCCGCGATCTCCTGCGGATGCGACCAGAGTGCCACCTTGTCACCGCCGATGCCGATGCACTGACCGGTCACGCCCCGGGCCTCCTCGGAGGCGAGGAAGGGGACGAGGGCGGCGCAGTCCTCGGGGGTGCCGAAGCCCTCGCCCTTGCGCAGGAAGTCCGGCAGCGGCTCGCCGTTCTTCATCGCCTCGATGTACGGGGCGAAGGCGGGGATGGTCTCGGTCATCGCGGTCGCGGCGACCGGCACGATCGCGTTGACGGTGATGTTCGCGCGGCCCAGCTCCATCGACCAGGTGCGGGTCATGGCGGCGATGCCGGCCTTGGCGGCGGAGTAGTTGGTCTGGCCGAAGTTGCCGCGCTGTCCGGCCGGGGAGCCGACCAGGATCAGGCTGCCGCCCTCGCCCTGCTCGCGCATGCGGACGGCGGCGGCGCGGGCGCAGGTGAAGGTGCCCTTGAGGTGGGTGGTGATCACCGCGTCGAAGTCGTCGTCGGACATCTTCCACAGCACCTTGTCGCGCAGGATGCCGGCGTTGGTGACCAGGACGTCGAGACGCCCGAACTCCTCGACCGCGCGGCTGACGAGCCGGTCCGCGGCCTCGGTGGTGCCGACCGGGACGACCTCGGCGACGGCGGTGCCGCCCGCCTCGCTGATGGACTTCACGGCCGCCTCCGCCACGGCCTCGTCGACGTCGTTGACGACCACGCGGGCGCCGTGGGCGGCCAGGGCGTGGGCGTAGGCGAGGCCGAGGCCCCGGCCACTGCCGGTGACGACGGCGGCCTTGCCGGTGAGATCGATGCTGGGCACGGGCGGATCCCTTCACATGGCGGGTGACTTCGAGATCGAAGTTAAGAGCAATAATTGGTGACGTCAATAGTTGTTGGCTGCCTTCGAGTGCGTCATGCTGGAATCTGCATGTCGTACCGACCGCACCGACCGCAGGGACCGAGATCAGGGAGCCCGTCATCACACGTCAGCACGTCACGAACCCGAACCCGATCGACGCGGACGAGCCGTGGATGCGCGGACTGCACGCGGACACGGGCTATCTGCTGTACCGGCTCGGCCTGCGCTCCGGCCAGCTCTTCAACACCTTCCTCCAGGAGTCGGGGCTGCGGCTGCGCCACTACGCGCTGCTGCGGTTCCTCACCACCACCCCGGGCGCCCTCCAGCGCGAGCTGAGCGCCTCGCTCGGCTACGACCCGAGTGCGATCGTCGGCCTGGTCGACGACCTGGAGAAGCTGGGCTTCGCCGAGCGGCGCCCCTCCCCCGACGACCGCCGCAGCCGGATCGTCGTCCTGACCGACGACGGCCGGGCGTTCCTGCGGGACACCGACGAGGCCGGGCAGCGCGTCACCAACGAGCTGGTCCAGCCCCTCGACGCCGCCGAGCGCGAGCACCTGCACGCACTGCTCCAGAAAGTCGCCGAATCCGGACTGGGGTGACGGGATCGCCGATGACCGCCGACGCCGTACCGCCCCCGCCGGACCCACGGACGCGATCCGCGCCCGACCGGCTGCTGTCGGTGCTCGGGGCCTTCGACCTCGAGCATCCGGCGCTGTGCCTGACGGACATCAGCCGGCGCGCCGGGCTGACCCTGAGCACCGCGCACCGGCTGGTGGCCGCGCTCACCGAGTGGGGCGCCCTGGAGCGGGACGACTCCGGCCTCTACCACGTGGGGCTACGGCTCTGGGAGCTCGCGGCCCTGGCACCGCGCGGCCTTGCCCTGCGGCAGATCGCGCTGCCCTACCTGGAGGACCTGTACGAAGCGACGCATGAGAACGTGCAGTTGGCGGTCCAGGACGGCCCCGAGGTCGTCTACACCGAGTGGCTGTCGGGACGGTCGGCGGTCGGTGTGCACATCCGCGTCGGAGCGCGCTGGCCGCTGCACGCCACCGGCGTGGGGCTCGCGCTGCTCGCGCACAGCGAGGCGGAGTTCCAGGAGCAGTACTGCGCCGGACCGCTCGCCTCCTTCACGCCGTACACCGTCACCGAGCCGGCCCGGCTGCGCCGCATGCTGGCCGAGGTTCGCCGCACGGGGGTGGCGGTGAGCAGCCGCCAGGTCACCGACGACGCGCTGTCCGTGGCGGCGCCGGTGCGCGGCCCCGGCGGGTCGGTCGTCGCGGCCGTGTCCGTCGTCGTACCGCAGGCCGATGCGCAGGTGCCGGTGCTGGCGCCGGCGGTGCGGCTGGCGGCGCGCGGGATATCGCGGGGGCTGGGGTGGCAGCCGGAGAAGGAGACGTAGGGGACTCGCGCGGCACCCTGCGGATATCCCTCTCGCCGGTGAGGACGAGGCGTGCGCCCCTCGCGATACTGACAGGGCCCTTGCCCCGAGGAGCCGCCCGTGTCCGCTCGTTCCTGGATCGCCCCCGTCGCCGAGCGCCTGCGCACGGCCAACCCGTACGTCGTCGACTCCGCGCTCGCCGCGCTCGTGCTGTTCGCCGTCTCCCTCCAGTGGATCTTCCCCGACGAGGGCGACGACCGGCTGACCTGGCAGGGCTGGCTGATCGGCGCCGCCACCGCGCTGCCGCTGGTGTGGCGGCGCAGAGCTCCCTTCGCGACCGCGTGCGCCGTGTCCGTCGCCACCCCGGTCCAGGCCGTCCACCACGCACCACCGCCGGACGTGATGTACGGCGGCATGGTCGTCCTCTACACGATCGCCACCCTCGGCAGGCCCTGGCAGCGGCGGCTGATGCTGGTGGGCTGGCTGATCGGGGTCTCGCTCACCATGGCGCACAAGGAGGACCCACAGCCCTTCGAGTACGCCTTCCACCTGCTCAGCGTGGTCTGCGCGTACGGCTTCGGCGTGCTCGCCCGGGTGCAGCGGGCCTACACCGCCGAGTTGGAGGACCGGGCCCGGCGCCTGGAGCGGGAGCGGGCCGCCGACACCGTGCGGGCCATCGCGCAGGAGCGCTCCCGGATCGCCCGGGACATGCACGACGTGCTCGCGCACGCGGTGAGCCTGATGGTGGTGCAGGCCGAGGCCGGTCCGGTGGTGGTGCGCAGCGATCCGGCGCGTGCGGAGGCGTCCTTCGACGCGATCGCGGCGGCCGGACGGGACGCGATGGCACAGCTTCGCCGCATCCTCGGCGTGCTCAAGGAGCCGCAGGCGGGCGGCGGTTCCTGGCGGCTGCCGCAGCCGGGCGTGGCCGAGCTGCCCGATCTGGTCCGCCGGGTCGGCGAGTCCGCCGGACTGCGCGTGGAACTGCGCACCTCCGGCACGCCCCGCCCGCTGCCCCAGGACACCGAGGTCGCCGCCTTCCGCGTGGTCCAGGAAGCCCTCACCAACACCGTCAAGCACGCACGCGCCGACTCCGCTACCGTCGAACTCGACTGGGCGGAGGATGAGTTGACGCTGACGGTGACCGACGACGGACGCGGGCCTTCGGCCGGCCACGGCGGGCACGGGCTGATCGGCATCCGGGAGCGGGCCGCCGCGTGCGGGGGCAGCGTACGGGCCGGGCGCGGGCCGGAGGGCGGCTTCCAGGTGGTCGTACGGCTGCCCGCGGCCGTCGACCGGGCGGCGGCCCTGGGATGAGCATCCGGGTGGTCGTCGCCGACGACCAGGAACTGGTGCGCGCCGGATTCAGCATGATCCTTCAGGCGCAGCCCGACATCGAGGTGGTCGCCGAGGCGGGGGACGGCGCCGAAGCGGTCGCGGCGGTGCAGCGGCACACGCCCGACGTGCTGCTCCTCGACATCCGTATGCCGGTCATGGACGGCCTGGAGGCCGCCCGGCGGGTGTGCGGGCAGTCGAGCTGCAAGGTGGTCATGCTAACCACGTTCGACCTGGACGAGTACGTGTACGAGGCGCTGTGCGCGGGGGCAAGCGGCTTTCTGCTGAAGGACGTACGGCGCGACGACCTGGTGCACGCCGTGCGGGTCGTGGCGGCCGGGGACTCGCTGCTAGCGCCGACGGTGACCCGGCGGCTGGTCGCGGACCTCGTGCGGCGCCGGCGCGAGGAGGCCGCGGCCGAGGTCACCCCGCAGCGGCTCGACGTCCTGACCGCGCGCGAGGTGGAGACGCTGCGGCTGCTGGCGCGCGGGCTGTCCAACTCGGAGATCGCCGCGACGCTGTTCGTGAGCGAGCACACCGTGAAGACCCATGTCAGCAATGTGCTGAGCAAGTTGAGCCTGAGGGACCGGGTGCAGGCGGTGATCTGTGCGTACGAGACGGGTCTTGTGGTACCCGGCTCCCCCTAGCGAGGGAGACGCCGGTGCCTCTCCCTCGCGCGACGGAGGCCCGCAAACCGCTCCCGTCGGCGATCCGGTGACCACCCCGGCGGCGGGAGCCTGAGGGCGATGGCAACCGACCGTCCTGCCGGGAGGGACCGTGCTCTCCACGCTCGCCCGGGCGGCGACCCGCCGCCCGCTCACCGTCATCGCACTCTGGGTGCTCTTCCTGCTGCTCGGCTTCGGCCTGGGGACGGGCGTCTTCAGCCAGCTCTCGGACAACGTGGCCGACATCCCGGGCACCGAGTCGGAGGCCGCCGCGCGGTACCTCGACGACACCGACCCCGCCGGCGAGTCGATCACCGGCGTCGTCGAGGGCACCGCCGTCGCCGACCCCGCGCTGCGGGCCCAGGTCGAACGGGCCGTCGCCGATGTGCGGTCCCTCGCCGGGGTGGCCGCCGTGCCCGACCCGTACACCACCCGGGGCCTGACCGCCGAGGACGGGCAGGCCCTGATCATCCCCGTCACCCTCGAAGGCGGTCTCGACGACGCCGCCGAGGAGACGGCCGTGGACGCGGCGGCCGACCGCATCCGGCAGATCGACGCGCCCGAAGTGCACGTCAGCGGCGGGCCGTTGCTCGGCACGCAGATCGCCGAGCGGGCCCAGGAGGACGTACGGAACGCGGAGTTGATCTCGCTGCCGGTCGTCCTCGCCCTGCTGCTGGTGGTGTTCGGCGGGCTGCGCGCGGCGATGCTGCCGCTGGTGATCGCGGTCAGCGGCATCGCGGGGGCGTTCCTGGCGCTGTTCCTGTTCAGCGAGGTCACCGACATCTCGGTGTACGCGATCCAGGTGACGACGATGCTGGGGCTCGGACTCGCCGTGGACTACGCCCTGTTGATGGTGGTCCGCTTCCGCGAGGAGCGGCGGGGCACCGAGGATGTCGCGGAGGCCGTGCACCGCACGGTCGCGGCGGCCGGCCGGACCGTGCTCTTCTCCGGTCTCACGGTCGCGGTCAGCCTGACCGGGCTGCTGGTGTTCCCCAGCGTGTTCCTGCGCAGCATGGGCCTGGCCGTGGCCGCCGTGGTGGTCGTCGACATGCTGGCCGCGCTCACCCTGCTGCCCGCGCTGCTCGCCAGGTTCGGCGGGAGGATCGCCCCGGCGAAGGACCGCCCGGACGGCGAGGAGGGCCGTGTCTTCGCCCGCCTGGCCCGCTTCTCGGCCCGGCGCCGTATCGCCGTCGTGGCCACCGTCGTCCCGGTCCTGCTGGTCCTGGCGCTGCCCGTCACCGGCATGACGATCAATCTCGGCGACGCCAAGCAGCTCCCGGCCGGCACCGAGGCACGGCAGTTGCACGACACCGTCGACGAGCATTTCCCGCCGGGCACCGGCGTCACCCCGATCACCGTGGTGCTGCGGCCGGGCACCGACGCGGCGACCGCCGACCGCGTCCGGGCGCTGTCCCCGACCGCCACGGCCCGCGAACTCCCCGGAGGCACCGGCGTCGTGCGGATCCAGCCGCCGGGCAGCGTCGACGGCGCGGAGGCCACCGCCCTGGTCGAGCGGATCCGGGAGGTGCGCGGCGACGCGCCCGTCGAGGTCACCGGACCGGCGGCCCGTCTGGTGGACTTCCGCGAGATGCTCGCCGAGCGGGCGCCCTGGGCGGCGGTCACCGTCCTGGCCGGCATCTTCGCCCTGCTCTTCGCCTTCACGGGCTCGCTGCTGATCCCGCTGCGCACCATCCTCACCACCCTGCTCAGCCTGGGCGCCGCGCTCGGCGTGGTGGTGTGGGTGTTCCAGGACGGCCATCTGGCCGGGCTCCTTGGTGGGGAGGGCCTGGGCGCGCTGAGCCTGACCGCGCCGCCGCTGATCGTGGCGATCGCCTTCGGACTCGCCATGGACTACGAGCTGTTCATCCTGGCGCGGATGCGTGAGGCGCGACAGTTCACCGGGGCCGACCAGGAAGCCGTGGTCACCGGTCTGCGCCGCTCCGGCCGGGTCGTCACCTGCGCGGCGCTGCTCCTCGCGGTGGTCTTCGGCGCCTTCATGACGGGCGGCTTCGCCCCGATCCTGCAGATCGGTCTGGGGCTCACCCTCGCGGTGCTGATCGACGCGACGGTCGTACGGATGCTGCTGGTCCCGGCGACGATGGCGCTGCTCGGCCGGCACGCCTGGTGGGCGCCGAGGCCGCTGCGTCGGGCGCACGAACGGTTCGGCCTGCACGAGCAGGCGCCCGTACGCGAATCACCCGTGACGACCAAGGTCTGACACCTCTCAGGGCACCGGCGCCTCACCGTGCCGGTGCCTACAGGCGCACGGTCATCTCCACGGTCACGTCGTCCCCGGAGCCCAGCCGCCCCCGCACCGCGTTCTTCAGCGGCAGCAGATAGCCCCCGTCCCTGGGAAAGAGCGACGTCTCGAAGGCGACCTCGTCGATGCGCGCCTCGACCGGGACGACACCCCAGCCGTACGTGGCCATCGCCGCCACCTCCCGGATGTCGGCGGACTCCTGGTCCGGCACCCGGACGAAGTAGTACGGCGCCGGTCCGCGCCATTCGATCACCGGGCCGGTAAAGGCGAGTTCCATGCCGCATTCATAGGGTGAACTTCCCTGTGACGCAAGGGTTTTCTCTGCTTCACCTCTTGACGACCGGAACGCCGGAGAGCACATTGGCGACACTTTGAGAGCGCTCTCACGCCGCAGCCCGCTCTCCGAGGCACCCGCACCTCCCCCACTCCGTACACCGAGAGGCAGCACCCCATGAGTGACCCCTCCGGCATACACCGCGGACACCGCAGACACCGCTCCCCACGGCGTGCGCTGTTCGCCGTGCTCGGCACGCTCGGCCTGGTGGCGGCCGCCGCCACCGTCGCCGTCCCGTCCGCGAACGCCTCCGCTCCCCCGCCCCCGTCGGGCTGGACGCAGGTCTTCCTGGACGACTTCGACGGCGCCGCCGGCAGCGGCGTCAACACCTCCAACTGGCAGTACGCCACCGGCACGGGCTATCCAGGCGGCCCCGCCAACTGGGGCACCGGTGAGATCGAGACGATGACGAACAGCACGAACAACGTCTCGCTCGACGGCAACGGCAACCTGCTCATCACCCCGCGCCGCGACGCATCCGGCAACTGGACCTCGGGACGCATCGAGACCAACCGCACCGACTTCCAGCCCCCCGCGGGCGGCAAGCTGCGTGTCGAGGCCCGCATCCAGGTACCGAACGTCACCGGAGCCGCCGCCAAGGGCTACTGGCCCGCCTTCTGGATGCTGGGCGCCCCCTACCGCGGCAACTACTGGAACTGGCCCGGCGTCGGCGAGCTCGACATCATGGAGAACACCCAGGGCCTGAACACCATCTGGGCCACGATGCACTGCGGTACCGCACCGGGCGGCCCCTGCAACGAGAACAGCGGCATCGGCTCGACCACCTCATGCTCGGGCACGACCTGCCAGGCCGGATTCCACACCTACCGCATGGAGTGGGACCGCTCGACGAGCGTCGAGGAGATCCGCTTCTACCTCGACGGCAACCACTTCCACACCGTGCGGGCCAACCAGGTCGACGCGACGACCTGGGCGAACGCCACCGACCACGGGTACTTCATCATCCTGAACGTGGCGATGGGCGGCGCCTTCCCGGACGCCTTCGGCGGCGGCCCCGACGGCGGGACGCAGCCCGGCCACTCGATGGCCGTCGACTACGTCCAGGTGCTGTCGGCCGGTGGGAGCGGTACCACTCCCCCGCCGACGGGCAACCGTGACGCCTACAGCGCCATCCAGGCCGAGTCGTACGACGGCCAGGGCGGCGTGCGCACCGAGTCCACCGCCGACTCGGGCGGCGGTCAGAACATCGGCGCGCTGGCCAACGGCGACTGGGCGCTGTACCGGGGCGTCGACTTCGGCTCCGCGCCGGCCACGCAGTTCGTCGCCCGGGTGGCCAGCGGTGCGGCGGGCGGTGTCAGCGGTCTGGTGGAGGTACGCCTGGACAGCCGCGGCAACGCGCCGATCGGCAGTTTCGCGGTGGCCAACACGGGCGGCTGGCAGTCGTGGCGGACGATCCCGGCGAACATCAGCGCCGTGACCGGCACCCACGACGTCTATCTCACCTTCACCAGCGGCCAGCCGGCGGACTTCGTGAACGTGAACTGGTTCAACTTCGGCCGCTGACGGCGGCGCCGCAGGCGCGGTGCCCCGCGAGACGGTCCTCGCGGGGCACCGGCGCGTTCAGCCACAGCACGCCAGAGGACCTACCACCTCACATCACGCAGCTCCGCCCGAAACACCGCTGGCGTCATCTCCATGTGCTGATGAAAGAACTTGGACAAGTTCGCGGCATCCGGGTGGGAGGTCGTAGCGGTAGAGGCCGGTGGCCTCCACCGTGGCGCGGGGCAGGAAGCCCGGTTGCATGGTCAGGACGGTGCCCCGGTACAGTCACCGATCCGTGGAAGCAGTGGACCTGGCGGGGCGGATCCACAGCAGGCCCTCGGCGAAGTCGACCACGAGAAGGTTCTGCCCTCGTCATCGTGGCCGACCGTCATATCCGCCTTATTCTGTCTCAGTTGCGCGCCGATCGCACTCGCCTGTGCTCTACGCCCTCGGGGTGTCCCACTTTCACCACAGCGTCTCTGATCAGTTTCGTGATCCATGTCAGACATAGAGTCTGGCGTGGGATCTGCCCATCGCGGAGGGGTGGCGTGGGCGTGCAGGTGGAATCCCGCGCCCAGTGCTGCTCCTCGTGGCCTGTGTCGGCCGGATGGGGGTCCCCCCGGACGAAGTCTGGGGGAGGAGGTGCTGATCGTCATCACGTCCTGGTGCCGGTGGGCTGCGCGGGGCAGCGTCCTCCGGCCCGTTGGTGCGTGTCCCTCCGGACGCTTACCCGCCGGACCCGCGGGGCCGGTGGGGGAGGGTACCCTGCGTCGCCTGGGCGCGGGGCGTGTGGAACGGCGCCGGGTGGGGCCGGTCTTGGACCGGTCGGCCCGGCTGGTCTCGGCAGTTGGGGTGATGACGGCTGCGAGCGTGTCCACCACCGTGCGGATCGCCATCTGCCCGGTTGCCCTGTCGGTGATGGTCTTGGCCTGATGCGTGAGGCCACGTGCGGCGATGCGCTGCCATGCGCCGTGGTCGCGGTCGCCCTGCCACCCGCATCCTGCCCGATCGGGGCACATGGCCCATTTCCAGCCCGGTGCCGTGGGACGGTCGGGGGCTTTGCGGTGCCGCAACACCTCCAGGCACCGCGGGCAGTGCCTGGAGGTGTTGCGGGGTGGGACGGTGACGACGGCGATACCGACCTCGGCGGCGAGGTGCCGGATGCGGTCGGCGATCTGACCGCGCACCGTCTGGGACAGGCGGGTGTTATGGGTGCGGCCCATGCCGCCCGCTTCCATCGACCGCAGATCTTCCAGGTAGATGACCGTGGCCCTGGCGGCGATGGCCTGATCCACCGTCCAGCGGGCAGCAGCCCAGGACAGAGCGTCGTTGAGGTTCGACCTGCGGTCGCAGACACGGCGGATCTCCTCACGGAGCAGATCGTGTCTGCCGGTGAGCGGATGCCCGGTGGTGTCGCCGATGAGCCGCTGGTACTGGTCGGCCTTGGCGTGCAGGTACTCCGACAGGCGCCGCAACCGGTGCTGCCTGGCCAAAACACCAGCGGCCCGGAACTGGGCACCAGCCCCCAGGGGGGTGATCCGCCCGTCGTCGTGCAGCCGGGCCGCGCCTGCGCTGAGAAGAGTGTTGAGGCCCCAGTCCACGCCGAGGGCCACGGTGTGGCCGGTAGGTCTGGCCCTGGGGACGGCGTGGGTGTAGGCCAGATCGGCACGTACCTTCCCGCCCGCAGGGCGGAGGGTGGGCAGGTGCAGCACCGCACCGGGCGGGACGATGGGCGGTAGCGTGATCGGGCAAGCCACCCACGCCCAGTCCCGGTAGGAGCGCGGCTCGGGCCGGGTAGGCAACTGCAAACGCAGCAGCGCGCGTTGCGGGTCGACCTCGCCGCGTTCGATGGTGGCCTGCTGCCCGTCACACGCCGACAGCAGCATCATCCGCGCTGCCCGGGGAGGAGTCTCCAGCTCGAACACATCCGTCGGCAGACGGCCGTTCTTCATGGCGAAAGCGGTGATCTGCCGCGTGCGGGAGCTGATCACGCCCGACGGGAGGTACCGGCCGCCGGGGACCGCCTCCCGCACCTGGTCCCACTCCGCAGGGGTGCGCCTGCCCGGATCGCACGGCCACGTCGCAAGGACCGCGGACGTCAGCTCGGCCCGACAGCTCGCCTGGCGCAGAGCACGCCCGGCCTGCTCCTGGGCCATCCTCACGATCCGGTCATTGACCTTCACACGCCCGTCCCGGGCGGCCGTCCAGCCCAGTCGGCGCAGCGCCATCCACGCGTTCGAGGGCAGCTTCCTCCCGTCCGCGTCCTCCCCCGAGGCGAGCACGTCCACATCAGTGGCGTTCCAGTGCTCGGCCAGCAGTTCGGCAGCCATGCCGGACACCAGATCAGCGGCCCAGCCGACCCTCCCCCAGACTCCGTCCGGGGGGACCCCCATCTCGCTTCGCTCGGCCAGCACCGCGGCAGACAGCATCTCGCCCGTCTTCTCCACCACGCCCGCACGCAGCAATCCAGGGGCACAGGCAGTCCGGGCCATTTCGCCCTCGTCGAGCGCCAGCTTCCGACTCACCAGCTCCCCCTATTCCCTCCCGTGGTCGTGTCATCCGATCAACGACACGTCCGCGAAAAGGTCACGCATTCGAACCGGGCACTCAGGTGCGAGACCAAGCCCGGTACGCGGGCACACGGCACGACACCGCCGGACGACACGTCGCTACGGATACCCATGGAAACGCATGAGCCTGTTCGCCGAGTACGGCTTCACTCCCGAGAACGTCGCCGCCGCAGACCGGGAATCCCTCGCTGCCACCCGCGGTTGATCCGATCGACAGAAAGAAGATGATCACTCTGACCACCGAAGCCACCACCACCGCCGGCACCCTCGAGCGCCTCTCCGACGAGGGCGTCTCGATCTGGCTGGACGACCTCTCGCGGAGGCGGATCGAGTCCGGCAACCTCGCCGAGCTGATCGCGACCAAGAACGTCGTCGGCGTCACCACCAACCCGTCCATCTTCCAGGCCGCCATAGGCTCCGGCGAGGGCTACGAGCAGCAGCTCGCCGACCTCGCGGTGCGGGGTGTCACGGTCGAGGAGGCCGTGCGCATGATGACCACCGCCGACGTCCGTGCCGCCGCCGACATCCTGCGGCCGGTGTACGACGCCACCGACGGCCGCGACGGCCGGGTCTCCATCGAGGTCGACCCGCGCCTCGCCCACGACACCGCGGCGACGATCGCCGAGGCCCGCCAGCTCGCCTGGCTGGTCGACCGGCCCAACGTGATGATCAAGATCCCGGCGACCCGGGCCGGACTGCCCGCCATCACCGAGGTCATCGCCCAGGGCATCAGCGTCAACGTCACGCTGATCTTCTCCCTGGAGCGCTACCGCGAGGTCATGGACGCCTATCTGGCCGGTCTGGAGAAGGCCGCCGCGAAGGGCCTGGACCTGTCCGCCATCCACTCCGTGGCGTCCTTCTTCGTCTCCCGCGTCGACACCGAGATCGACAAGCGGCTGACGGCGATCGGCACGGGCGAGGCGCTCGCCCTCAAGGGCAGGGCCGCGCTCGCCAACGCCCGCCTCGCCTACCAGGCGTACGAAGAGGTCTTCGCGGGCGACCGCTGGATCGCCCTCACCGGCGCCCGGGCCAACAAGCAGCGCCCGCTGTGGGCCTCGACCGGTGTGAAGGACCCGGCCTACAAGGCCACCCTGTACGTGGACGAACTGGTCGCCCCCGGCACCGTCAACACGATGCCCGAAGCCACCTTGAACGCCACCGCCGACCAGGGCGAGATCACCGGCGACACGGTGACCGGCGGCTATGCGCAGGCCCGCGCCGACCTGGCCGCGGTGGAGGCGCTCGGCATCTCCTACGAGGAGGTGGTCACCCGTCTGGAGGACGAGGGCGTCGCCAAGTTCGAGGTGGCGTGGCAGGACCTGTTGAACGCCGTGAAGAAGTCGCTCAGCAGCAAGGGAGCTGACGCAGCATGACCTCCTCCGACTGGGACCGGGAACGGGACCGGGGCTGGGACAACCCCCTGCGCGACCCCCGGGACCGCCGTCTCCCCCGTATCGCGGGCCCGTCAGGGCTCGTCATCTTCGGCGTCACCGGCGACCTGTCCCGCAAGAAGCTGATGCCGGCCGTGTACGACCTCGCCAACCGCGGCATGCTGCCGCCGGGCTTCTCGCTGGTCGGGTTCGCCCGGCGGGACTGGGAGGACGAGGACTTCGCGCAGATCGTGCACGACTCGGTGCGCGAGCACGCTCGTACGGAGTTCCGCGAGGAGGTCTGGCGGCAGCTCTCCGAGGGCATGCGGTTCATCCCGGGCGACTTCGACGACGACACGGCGTTCGACCAGTTGCGCCGGACGGTCGAGGAGCTGGACAAGGCACGCGGGACGAGCGGCAACTACGCCTTCTACCTGTCGGTGCCGCCGAAGTTCTTCCCGAAGGTGGTGCGACAGCTCAAGAAGCACGGCCTGGCGGACGCTCCCGAGGGATCCTGGCGGCGGGCGGTCATCGAGAAGCCGTTCGGCCACGACCTGGCGAGCGCGCGGGAGCTGAACGCGATCGTGCACGACGTGTTCGACCCGGAGCAGGTCTTCCGCATCGACCACTACCTGGGCAAGGAGACCGTCCAGAACATCCTGGCGCTGCGGTTCGCGAACCAGATGTTCGAGCCGATCTGGAACCGGTCGTATGTCGACCATGTGCAGATCACGATGGCCGAGGACATCGGCATCGGCGGCCGGGCGGGCTACTACGACGGCATCGGCTCGGCGCGTGACGTCATCCAGAACCACCTCCTGCAGCTCATGGCCCTGACGGCCATGGAGGAGCCGGCCGCCTTCGACGCCGCCTCGCTGCTCACCGAGAAGCTGAAGGTGCTGAGGGCGGTCAAGCTGCCGGAGGACCTGGGTGCGCACACCGTGCGCGGACAGTACGCGGCGGCCTGGCAGGGCGGCGAGAAGGTGCTCGGGTACCTCGACGAGGACGGCATCGCCCCGGACTCCAGGACCGACACCTACGCCGCCGTCAAGCTGAACGTCGACAACCGGCGCTGGGCGGGCGTGCCGTTCTATCTGCGCACCGGCAAGCGGCTGGGGCGGCGGGTGACGGAGATCGCCGTCGTCTTCCAGCGGGCGCCGCACTCCCCGTTCGACTCCACCGCCACCGAGGAGCTGGGCCAGAACGCGATCGTCATCCGCGTCCAGCCCGACGAGGGCATGACGGTGCGGTTCGGCTCGAAGGTGCCGGGCACCTCGATGGAGATCCGGGACGTGACGATGGACTTCGCCTACGGCGAGTCGTTCACGGAGTCCTCGCCCGAGGCGTACGAGCGGTTGATCCTGGATGTCCTCCTCGGGGACGCCAATCTGTTCCCGCGTCACCAGGAAGTGGAAGAGTCCTGGAAGATCCTCGACCCGATCGAGGAGTACTGGGACACACACGGCAGGCCGGCGCGGTACGCGTCCGGGAGCTGGGGACCCGAGGAAGCCGACGAGATGCTCGCACGAGACGGACGGAGCTGGCGCAGGCCATGAAGATCGACCTGACCGACACCACGGCAAGCAAGATCAACAAGGCGCTGGTGCAGGGCCGCCACGCCATCGGCACCCCGGCCGTGGGCATGGTCCTGACGATGATCATCGTCACCGACGAGGAGAACGCCTACGACTCCATCAAGGCGGCCGAGGAGGCCTCGCACGAGCACCCCTCGCGCACCCTGGTCGTCATCAAGCGGCAGGCCCGCACCCCGCGCGAGCGCACCCGCTCGCACCTGGACGCCGAGGTCCGGGTGGGCGCCGACGCCGGCACCGGCGAGACGGTCGTGCTGCGGACCTACGGCGAGGTGTCCGACCACGCCGACTCGGTGGTGCTGCCGCTGCTGCTGCCGGACGCCCCGGTCGTCGTGTGGTGGCCGGTGGACGCGCCGGAGCACCCCGCGAAGGACCCGCTGGGCGCGCTGGCGCAGCGCCGGATCACCGACCTGTACGCCACCGAGAACCCGCTGGCCGACCTCGAGGTGCGCGCCCGCTCCTACGCGCCCGGCGACACCGACCTGGCCTGGACCCGGCTCACCCCCTGGCGCTCCATGCTCGCCGCGGCCCTGGACCAGGCCCGGGTGCCGATCATCTCGGCGGTGGTGGAGGCCGAGGCCGACAACCCGGCCGCCGAACTGCTGGCCCGCTGGCTGGAGGCCCGTCTGCACGTCACCGCCGAGCGGGTCGTCACCGCCGGGCCGGTGGTCACGGGCGTGCGCCTGGGCACCGAGAACGGCGAGATCGTCATCGACCGCCCCGAGGGCCCGCTGGCCACCCTGCACCTGCCGGGCCAGCCGTCGCGCACTCTCGCGCTGAAGGTCCGCACCACCTCCGAACTCATCGCCGAGGAGCTCAGGCGCCTCGACCAGGACGAGATGTACGCCGTCGCCCTGCGGGGCGAGGGCACCAAGGAGACCCCCTCTCATGTCTGAGAACGCCCGGCTCGCCCGGCGCCCCCAGTGGACCGCCCTCGAGGACCACCGCGCGGACGTCCTCCAGCGCCCGCGGCTGCGTGAGCTGTTCGCCGCCGACCCCTCCCGCGCCGAGCGGTACGTCGCGCGCGTGGGCGATCTGCGGATCGACTACTCCAAGCACCTGATCAACGACGAGACGCTCGCCCTGCTCAACGAACTGGCCGTGGCCACCGATGTGTTCGGGCTGCGCGACGCGATGTTCCGCGGCGAGCGGATCAACGTCACCGAGGACCGGGCGGTGCTGCACACTGCGCTGCGGGCGCCGCGGGACGCGGTGATCGAGGTGGACGGCGAGAACGTCGTGCCCAAGGTCCACGCGGTGCTGGACAGGATGAGCGACTTCGCCGGCCGCGTCCGCTCCGGCGAGTGGACCGGCCACACCGGCCGCCGGATCCGCAACGTCGTGAACATCGGCATCGGCGGCTCCGACCTCGGTCCCGCCATGGCGTACGAGGCGCTCCGTCCCTTCACGGCACGGGAGTTGACGTTCCGCTTCGTCTCCAACGTCGACGGCGCCGACCTGCACGAGGCGCTGCGCGACCTCGATCCGGCCGAGACGCTGTTCATCGTCGCGTCCAAGACGTTCACCACGATCGAGACCATCACCAACGCCACATCGGCGCGCTCCTGGCTGCTGGCCGGGCTGAGCGGCGAGGAGAAGGCGGTGGCACGGCACTTCGTGGCCCTGTCGACGAACGCCGAGAAGGTGACGGAGTTCGGCATCGACCCGGACAACATGTTCGAGTTCTGGGACTGGGTCGGCGGGCGGTACTCGTACGACTCGGCCATCGGGCTCTCGCTCATGATCGCCATCGGGCCGGACCGCTTCCGGGAGATGCTCGACGGCTTCCACACCGTCGACGAGCACTTCAGGACCGCCCCCGCCAAGGACAACGCCCCGCTGATCATGGGCCTGCTCGGCATCTGGTACAGCAACTTCCTGGGCGCCGAGTCCCATGCGGTACTGCCGTACTCGCACTACCTGTCGAAGTTCACGGCATATCTGCAGCAGCTCGACATGGAGTCCAACGGCAAGTCGGTGGACCGCGACGGGCGGATCGTGGGCTGGACGACCGGTCCGGTGGTGTGGGGCACGCCCGGCACCAACGGGCAGCACGCCTACTACCAGTTGATCCACCAGGGCACCCGGCTGATCCCCGCCGACCTGATCGGCTTCGCCCGCCCGGCCGCCGAGCTGAGCGACGAGCTCAAGGCGCAGCACGACCTGCTGATGGCGAACCTGTTCGCCCAGGGCCAGGCGCTCGCCTTCGGCAAGACCGCGAGCGAGGTGCGCGCGGAGGGCGTGCCCGAGGAGCAGGTCCCGCACCGCACCTTCCTGGGCAACCACCCCACCACCACGATCCTCGCCCCCGAGCTGACCCCGTCGGTCCTCGGCCAGCTCGTCGCCCTCTACGAGCACAAGGTCTTCGTGCAGGGCGCCGTCTGGCACATCGACTCCTTCGACCAGTGGGGCGTGGAGCTGGGCAAGGTCCTCGCCAAGCGCGTCGAACCCGCCCTCACCGGAGGGGCCGAGGTCCCCGGTCTCGACCCGTCCACCGCCGCCCTCGTGGCCGCGTACCGCTCGCTCAAGAACGCATCGGACGCGCTGGGCGTCCAGGAGGAAGTGAACTGACATGCAGATCGGCCTTGTGGGTCTCGGCAAGATGGGCGGCAACATGCGCGAGCGACTGCGCAACGCCGGCCACACCGTCGTCGGCTACGACACCAACCCCGAACTGTCCGACGTGGCGAGCCTGGCCGACCTCGTCGACCGGCTCGACGCGCCGCGCACGGTGTGGGTCATGGTCCCGGCCGGCGCCCCCACCCAGCTCGTGATCGACCAGTTGGGCAGTCATCTCAAGCCCTACGACATCGTCGTCGACGGCGGCAACTCCCGCTGGACGGACGACGAGAAGCACGCCAAGGAGCTGGCCGCGCACGACATCGGCTTCGTCGACGCGGGCGTGTCCGGCGGCGTGTGGGGCCTGCAGAACGGCTACGCGCTGATGGTCGGCGGCGAGAAGGAGCACGTCGACCGGCTGAAGCCGATCTTCGAGGCGCTCAAGCCGGAGGGGCCGTACGGCTATGTCCACGCGGGCAAGGTGGGCGCCGGACACTTCGCGAAGATGGTCCACAACGGCATCGAGTACGCCATGATGCAGGCCTACGCCGAGGGCTGGGAGCTGCTGGAGAAGGTCGACTCGGTGGACAACGTCCGCGAGGTCTTCCGCTCCTGGCAGGACGGCACGGTCATCCGGTCCTGGCTGCTGGACCTCGCGGTGAGCGCGCTGGACGAGGACGAGCACCTTCAGAAGCTGAAGGGCTTCGCGCAGGACTCCGGCGAGGGGCGCTGGACCGTCGAGGCGGCCATCGACCACGCGGTGCCGCTGCCCGCGATCACCGCCTCGCTGTTCGCCCGGTTCGCCTCCCGCCAGGACGACTCCCCGCAGATGAAGATGATCGCGGCGCTGCGCAACCAGTTCGGCGGCCACGCCGTCGAGTCGAAGGAGTAGGGCACCGTGGGGGATCTCCTTCTCGTCCGCCACGGTGAGACGGAGTGGAGCAGGTCGGGACAGCACACGAGCCGGACCGACCTGCCCCTCACCCGGGCCGGCGAGGAACAGGCCAAGTCCCTCGCCCCGCTCCTGTCCGGCCGGACCTTCGCCCTCGCCCTGACCAGCCCGCTGCGGCGGGCGGCGCGCACCGCCGAACTGGCGGGCGTGAGCAGCGCCGTACCGGACGCGGACCTGCACGAGTGGGACTACGGCGGCTACGAGGGCGTCACCACCGCCGACATCCACCGCACCCGCCCCGACTGGAACCTGTGGACCGACGGAGCGCCGCCCGGAGCGGACGGTCACCCGGGCGAGTCGCCCGAGCAGGTGGGGGCGCGTGCCGACCGGGTGCTGTCCCGGGTGGCCGCGGCGCTGCCCGACGGCGATGTGATCCTCGTGGCACACGGCCACTTCCTGCGCGTCGTGACGGCCCGCCGACTGGGGCTGCCCGCGGCGGACGGGCGGCTGTTCCAGCTCGCGACGGGGACGGTGAGCCGTCTGTCGACGGAGCATGGGCGGCCGGTGGTCGCGGAGTGGAACGTCCGGGCATAGCCGATTGACATCGTGAAAACAGGCCCGTCAGAGTTGCCGCCGATGGAGATCAACGATCTGACACCGGCAGAACTGAGGGTGTGGCAGGCCTTCCCCAAGGGGGAGGCCGTGGACTTCCGCGACGCGCCGGACCAACGGAGCGTACGTGCCGCGGTGTTGAGGGCTCTGCTGCTCGACGGCCCGGTGGTGAGCGGTGAGGTGGCCGCCCTCAAGGTGGCGGGCGCGCGCGTCACCGGCGTACTGGACCTGCGGTACGCGACGGTCGAGAGCGTCGTGCGGCTGAGCCACTGCCACTTCGAGGACGTCCCGGATCTCTCCGGCGCCCAACTGAAGTACCTCAACCTGTCCGGGTCCCGCCTGCCCGGTCTGGCGTCGGCGCGGATTCGGGTCGACGGCGGGCTGCGGCTGACGGACTGCCGGTTCACCGGGCCGGTACGGCTCGGCGGTGCGCAGATCGCCGGGGCGCTGTACCTGGAGGGCGCCGAGATCACGGCACCCGAGGGAACCGCGGATCCGGTGCTCCAGCTCCACCAGGTGACCGTCGGGGAGGACCTGTGCGCGTCCCGGCTGCGCACCCGCGGCGAGATCCGGCTCGGCGGTGCCACGGTCAGCGGCTCGCTCCGGCTGGAGGACGCCGACCTGCGTCATACCGGCGATTTCGTCCTCAACGCCGAGGCCCTCGAAGTCGGCGCCAACGTCCTCGGCAGACGCCTGAGCGCACAGGGCCGTATCGACATGCGCGGCGCCCGCATACCCGGCCGGCTCGACCTGCTGAGCAGCCGGCTGTCCAACCCCGGCGGCACCGCGATGCGGGCGAGCAGCTGTGTCATCGGCGAGGTGTGGCTGCGCAGGGGGCCGCAGATCGAGGGCATGCTCAACCTGCGCCGCTCGCAGATAGAGCACCTCAACCTGGAGCCGGAGATGCTCCCGGACCAGGTCCGCATCCTCGACCTCACCTACACCTCGCTCACCCCGCATGTGCCGCCCGAGCAGCGGCTGCCCATGCTGGAGCGGGACGAGGGCAGGTTCGACCCGCACGGGTACGAGCAGTTGACCGCGTCCTACCGCCGCACGGGCGACGACCACGCCGCTCGCCTGGTCCAGCTAGCCAAGCAGCGCCGGCACCGCACCACCCTGCCCTGGTACGGCCGGCTGTGGGGGCGGGTCCAGGACGCCACCGTCGGCTACGGCTTCCGGCCGATGCGCGCGCTGGGCTGGCTGCTGTCGCTGCTCGCCGTCGGCTCGGTCACGTTCGCGCTGGACGCGCCCGCGGCGCTGAAGGCGGACGAGGCACCCGACTTCAACCCGGTCTTCTACACGCTCGATCTGCTGCTGCCGGTGATCTCCTTCGGGCAGGAGTCGGCGTTCGCCCCGACCGGCGGGCAGCAGTGGCTGTCCTACGTCCTGGTACTGGCCGGCTGGATCCTGGCCACCACGGTCATCGCCGGCGTCACCCGCACGGTCAGCCGCCAGTGACGGCCCGCGCAATGTGCTGCGCGGCCAGCCGCACCGGCGCGTTCGGGGCGTCGTAGCCCCGGTAGCCGTCCCGCTGCACCAGCTCGAAGAAGACGCGGCCGACGGTCAGGGTGTAGCAGTGCCGGAACTCGCCGTGCGCGTCACGGTCGTAGAGGATGCCGAGTGCGCGGTACGTCTCCAGCTCGCCGTCCGCGAACTCGTGCCGTGCGGCCAGGTCGTCGTAGTAGTTGGCGGGAATCGGCAGCAGCCGCCCGCCCGCCTTCCGGAACCGGCGGGCGGCCGCCACCACGTCGTCCGTGGCCAGCGCGATGTGCTGGGCGTGCGCGGTGTCGTCGGTGGGCGCCGCGCCGACGCCGAGGGCGATGCGGACGCTGCCGTCGGGGTTGGTGACGGCGCGGCTGCGCATCAGGCCGTACGGGTCGGCGACGTCCACGCTCTGGTGGGCGTGCAGGCCGAGGACGCTGCGGTGGAAGAGGGTGGCCTCGTCGTAGTGGTGCCAGGGCTGGGTGAGGGCGAGGTGGTCGATCCGGTCGATGCCGGCGGCCGGGGGCTCGTGCGCGGCGTCGACGATGTCGGCGAAGTCGGCCCGCCAGTTGGGCAGTTCGGGCCGGTCCGTGGCGCAGAAGAACAGTTCGGTGCCGTCGGGTGCGGCGACCGCGTCGAGCGGGGCATCCCCGGTGGCGCGGCGGCGGGGCAGGACGGGTGCCAGGAGGGCCTCGGCGCGGCGGGCGGCGGCGGCCGGGTCCGGGGATTCGAGGCCGATCGCGGCGAGGCCGGTGCCGTCCCGGCGGGC
This sequence comes from Streptomyces sp. UG1, assembly GCF_049974585.1. Lineage (NCBI taxonomy): Bacteria > Bacillati > Actinomycetota > Actinomycetes > Kitasatosporales > Streptomycetaceae > Streptomyces > Streptomyces sp. UG1. The sequence continues at coordinate 198,462 of NZ_JBNGGG010000007.1, forward strand.
GGCGCCCGAGGTGTTGACCAGGACCCGGGCCGCGCCCTGCTGCCAGAGGTCGACCGGCTTGGTGCGGTGGCGTGCGGTGCGGGTGAAGCCCAGGGCGCCGAGCACGGCCGCGACCGGCTCGGCGTCGGGCGTGAGGAGTTCGGCGAAGGCGACGCCGGTGGGGACGACGGGCGCGGGCGGGGTGGCGACGCCGATCTGCTCCTGAAGGACCAGCAGGGAGCGGTGGGCGTCCACGGCCGTCGGGCCGGCGTCGGCCTGGCGGAAGACGTCGTTGAAGACCTCCAGGGAGAGAGGGCCGTCGTATCCGGTGTGCAGGACGTCGCGGACGAGCCCGGCGACGTCGAAGCCGCCCTGGCCCGGGAAGCAGCGGTAGTGGCGGCTCCACTGCAGGACGTCCATCGCGAGCAGCGGGGCGTCGGCGAGCTGGAGGAAGAAGATCTTCTCGCCGGGGATGTCCCGGATGCCCTTGGGGTCGGAGCCCCGGGAGAGGATGTGGAAGCTGTCCAGGCAGGTGCCGAGCGCGGGGTGGTCGGCGGCCTCGACGATGCGCCAGGCGTGGGTGTACGTGTTGACGTGCCGCCCCCAGGCGAGCGCCTCGTACGCCACCCGGATCCCGGACTCCTGGGCCAGTTCGGCGAGTTGGCGCAGGTGGTGCGCGGCGAGCGCGTCGTCGTCCACGGCGAGCGGATGGACGCTGGAGCAGACGAGCACGGTGTCCGCGCCGAGCCTGCGCATCAGCTCGAACTTGTGCCGGGCGCGCCGCAGATTGCGGACGAACGCCTCGGCGGGCACGGCTTCGATGTCCCGCATCGGCTGGTAGAGGTCGACGGTGAGGCCGAGGTCGGCGCAGCGGGTGCGGATCTCCTCGGGGGTGAGGGGGCTCGCGAGCAGATCGTTCTCGAAGATCTCGACGCCGTCGAAGCCGGCCCGGGAGGCGGCCGTGAGCTTCTCGGTGAGTGATCCGCTCAGGGAGACGGTGGCGATGGACGTGCGCATGCCGGTACCTCTTCCTACCTCGGGGTTCCCACGGCTCCGGCCAGCTCGGCGATGTCCGCCAGCATGCGCGCGCCGTCCGGCTCCCGGCCGGTGAACAGGCGGAAGGCGTCCGCCGCCTGGAACGCGGCCATCCCGCCCCCGTCCAGAGCGGCGCAGCCGGTCGCCCGGGCACTGCGCAGCAGCTCGGTCTCCAGCGGGCGGTATACGACCTCGGCGACCCACAGCCGCGGGTGCAGCAGCTCGGCCGGCAGGGGCAGGCCGGGGTGGGCCGCCATGCCGGTCGGGGTCGCGTGCACCAGACCGTCGGCCCGGCCCAGCAGCGCGGGCAGCGCGTCCGGGGTGGCGCCCACCGCGCGGCCGGGGCCGAAGTGCCGGTTCAGCGCGGCGGCGAGGGCGACGGCCCGTTCGCTCAGCGCGTCGACGACGGTGACCCGCTCGGCGCCGAGCGTGAGCATGGCGTGCGCGACGGCCGCGCCCGCTCCCCCGGCGCCGAGCTGCACGACCCGCTCCAGCGGCACGTCGGGCAGCCCGCGCGCGAAGGACGCGGCGAATCCGGTGACGTCCGTGTTGTGGCCGACGGCCCGGCCGTCCTCGAAGACGACGGTGTTGACCGCTCCCAGCGCCGCGGCCTGCGGGGCCAGCTCGTCCAGGTGTCCGATGGCGAGCTGCTTGCAGGGGTGGGTGATGTTGAGCCCGTCGAAGCCCAGGTCACGGGCGGCCCGCACCAGGTCGCCCACCGCCTCGGGCGGGACGCCGAGGGTGTCGATGTCGATGAGCCGGTACAGATAGCGCAGACCCTGCCGGTCGGCCTCCCGCTCGTGCAGCGCCGGGCTGAGCGAGGGGCCGATGCCGGCGCCGATCAGCCCGACGAGATACGAGTCCTTGGTGTCCTCGGCCACCGGGCGTCCTCCAAAGCGGCAGTAATGTACGAACTGGTGAGTTACTAATAGCAGGCGGACCGGAGCTTGTGAAGGCCTGTCCCGACACACGGGGCGAGGGTCCTTCTACAATCACCGGCACGCGGGTGGGCCACGGGGGCGCACCCGCCCTCGCCGAAGGAAGCCGATGACCAGCGTCGAAGAGCCGGCACGCGCGAACGGGCGGACCCGTGACGCCGCCCGCACCCGGGCCGAGATCCTCGACGTCGCGACGCAGGAGTTCGCCCGCGCCGGATACGACGGCGCCCGCGTCGACGAGATCGCCGCCCGCACCCGCACCACGAAGCGGATGATCTACTACTACTTCGGCGGCAAGGAACAGCTCTTCACGGCCGTGCTGGAGCGGGCCTACGGCGTGATCCGGGAGGCCGAGCAGAAGCTCGACGTCGAGCATCTGGACCCGGTCGCGGCCATCCGCCGGCTGGCCGAGCTGACCTTCGACCACCATGAGCGGCACCCGGACTTCATCCGCCTGGTCAGCATCGAGAACATCCACGGCGCCCAGCACATCGCCGCCTCCGAGAAGCTGGGCAGGATCGGCTCACCGGCCCTGGACGTGATCCGCCGGATCCTGGAGTCGGGGCAGCGGTCGGGCCTGTTCACGGCCGACGTCGACGCCGTCGACCTGCACGCGATGATCAGCGCCTACTGCTTCTTCCGGGTCTCCAACCGGCACACTTTCGGCGCCCTGTTCGGCCGTGACCTGGTGGATCCGGCCCGGCGCGAGCACTACCGCGCGATGCTCGGCGACATGGTGATCGCGTACCTGACGGCGGAACGCACCGCGGACTGAAGCGGGCTGAACGCGGACCGAAGCCGTACGACACAAGCTCTTGACACCCGGGAAACACGGGCGCACGATCCCTAGTCACCCACCACTAACTATCCAGTGGGTTAATTAGCCGCGATGGGAGCCACGCCTGTGTCCGTCCCCGACACCCATGCCGGCCAGCCGAGGAAGGCAGCCACGGCTGCCTGGATCGGCAGCGCCCTGGAGTACTACGACTTCTTCATCTACGGCAGCGCGGCCGCGCTGATCTTCCCCGAGGTCTTCTTCGACGAGTCCGACCCGGCGACGGCCACCCTGCTGTCGCTGGCCACGTTCGGTGTGGCGTACGCCGCCCGTCCGGTCGGCGCGCTGTTCCTCGGTCACTTCGGCGACCGGCTGGGCCGTAAGAAGATCATGGTCTTCACGCTGATCCTGATGGGCGTGTCGACGTTCCTGATCGGCTGTCTGCCCACCCGCGACCAGGTCGGCACCCTCGCCCCGGTCCTGCTGGTTCTGTGCCGCGTGCTCCAGGGCATCTCGGCGGCCGGCGAGCAGGCCAGCGCCAACTCCATGACGCTGGAACACGCGCCCCCGCACCGGCGCGGCTTCTTCACCAGCTTCACGCTGAGCGGCACCCAGGGCGGGCAGCTCCTGGCCACCCTGGTCTTCATCCCGGTCGCCGCGCTGCCGGAGGAGCAGCTCATGGCGTGGGGCTGGCGGGTGCCCTTCTGGATGAGCGTCGCGGTGGCCGTCGTCGGCTATGTCATCCGCCGCAAGCTGGAGGAGACACCGGCCTTCGAGCAGCAGGCCGCCACCGAGGGGGTCGCCAAGCTGCCGCTGGCGGTGCTGATGCGGGAGCACTGGGCGGATGTGCTGCGAGTGGTCGCGGGTGCCCTGGTGGCCTCGGTCAGCACGATCTTCACGGTGTGGGCGCTGTCGTACGCCACCAGCGACTCGGTCGGGATGGACAGGTCCGCCATGCTGTGGGTGGCCGCCCTGGCCAACCTCGTCGCGCTCGGCGCGATCCCGCTGTGGGCGACGCTGTCGGACCGCATCGGCCGTCGCCCGGTGTTTCTGATCGGCGCGGCCGGCAGTGCGGTGACGATGTTCCTGTACCTGTGGGCGATCTCCACCGGCTCCTACCCGCTGACCCTGCTGCTGGGCATCGTCGCCTTCGGTGTCGTCTACAGCGCCGCGAACGGCGTGTGGCCCGCCTTCTACGGCGAGATGTTCGCCACCCGGGTCCGGCTGTCCGGCATGGCCATCGGCACCCAGATCGGCTTCGCGGTCGCCGGTTTCGCGGTCACCTTCGCCGCGCGGATCGCCGGCCCGAACGGCGACGACTGGTCGGCGGTGGCGCTGTTCACGGCGGCTCTGTGCGTGCCGCCGGTGGTGGCCGCGCTCTCGGCCCGCGAGACGGCGAAGGTGCCGACGGAGCGGCTCGGTGCGCGGGCATCTGGGCAGACCGCGCAGCCGGCGAAGGTCGCGGCCTGACGGTCACCGGGTCCCCGGACGCCGTAAGGGCCCGGGGACCCGGGCGCTGAACAGCCCACCGCAGTGTCGCGCCCCTGTAAGGGGCGCGGGGAACTGCGCGACCAGCCCCCACCGGCCCGCAGTTCAAATCACGACCCCCCCGACGGCGCACACAACAACTCCGTCCAGGTCTCAGCCACCCGATCCAGCGAGAACCCTTCTCTCACCTGCACCCGGGCCAGCTCCCCGGCCGCCCTCCAATCCTGCTCCTCCAGTACCGCGATCGCCTCCGCCATCGCCTCGGGGCTGTCATGGATCCACCGCCGGTCATAGATCTCGTCCGCACCGGGCCACGGCAACAGTGACGGAACGGCGCCCGAGGCCATGCCCTCGGCCGGCGCGAGGTGGAAGCTCTCGTCGTCGCTGGTGGACAGCACATGTCCGACCCGCCGCAGCCAGCCCGCCACATCCGGCCCGAACGTGTCGAAGACGACTGCGCCTTCGAGCAGCGGCGAGGTCTGCATCCGGCGCAGCACGGCGTCGTAGTGCGCACGCTCCTCGGGCTTGTTCCAGATCCACCAGTACTCCCAGGGCGGCTTGGACTTGACCGACAGATGCCAGCGCCGGTCGCGGGCGCGCAGCGCCTCAAGGACGTCGAGGCCGAGGTCGAGGCGTTTGCGGCTGGGCGCGATGCCGATCATGCCGAGGCGGTGGTGGGCGCCGGGTGCCTTGGGGCGGTCGAGCTGGTCGGTGTCGACCCAGTTGGGCACGACCACGACCTTCGAGGCGGGCCAGCCGGTGTGCTCGCGGGTGCGGCGGGCGTAGTACGGGCTGACGCAGACCACCTTGTCGACGGCGTCGATGTCGACCTGGCGGGGCCAGGAGGCGTCCAGCTCGAAGCGGTGCAGCCGCACGATCAGCCGGCTGCCGCGCCGCTTGTGACGGCTGTACCAGACGGCGGCCGGACCGCACCACTCGACGACCACCACGTCCGCCCAGTCGGCGAGTTCACGGCCGGCCTCCGGGTCGTGCCGGGCCAGCGCCGGCCAGGCGTCGACCCGTACCTCGAGGCCGGGCAGCGAGCGGAAGTGGTCGAGCAGACGGGTGAGGAACTTCAGGTCGTGCCCGGCGACACCGACGCGCAGGGGCCGCTGCCGGGCCGTGACGCCGGTGGGTGCGGCGGGGAAGGCGCGGTCGAGGTGGGCGCGCCAGCGGGCGGCCGCTCCGTCGAGGGTGTACTGCCGGGCGGCCTCGCGGCAGCGGTCGGCCGCGAGGCGCCGTGCCGCCGGCTCGCGGACCGCCCTCGCCACGGCGTCGGCGGCGTCGTCGAGTGCGGCGCGTCCCGGCACGAACAGCGGGTAGTCGGTGCCGAGCAGCGCCTCGTGCGCGGGGGTGCGGTTGAGTACGACGGGCAGGCCCAGGGCGCCGAACTCCAGGACCTTGGTGGACAGTTCGAGGCTGGAGTCGAGCACCGGGTCGCGCCAGCCGAGGCCCAGGTCGCAGTCCGCGGCGATGCGCATGGCGTCCTCGCGGGGCTGTCCGCCGTGGTGGTGGACGCCGGGTGTGCTCGCCAGGGCCCGCTCCATGTCGGCCCGGAAGCCGGGGTGGGCCGCGTCGTCGTGGATCTTGTCGCCGACGGTGTGCAGTTCGGCGGGAACGCCGCGCTCGGCGAGAAGCCGGGGCAGCCGGGTCATGGGCAGGGTGTTCCAGCGGGGGGCGAACTTGCCGGTGTAGACGAGCCGCAGCGGCTCGTGCGGTCCGTCCCGCTCCGGCACCTCGAAGCCCGGTTCGGGCACGGCGGGCGGGCTGAGCACACACTTGCCGCAGGCCTCGGGCACCCAGGTCTCCAGGAAGCAGCGCAACTCCTCGGTCTGGCACAGCAGTCGGTGCGAGGCCTCCGCGATACGGGTCAGGTCCGCGCGGGCGGCCTCCGTCATCTCGGCGGCCGACTGCGGGATGTCGGTGAGGTAGGCCCAGATCCGCCCGTCGAACACGCCGTCGGCCACGATCCGGGTGACCAGCCGCCGGCCGCGCAGCACCAGCAGGTCGCAGGGCTCGTCCTCGTCGAGCCGGGTAAGAACCTCGGAGGCCTGCACCGGCGACATCGGCCGGTCGGCGAGCCCCGGCAGCAGCCCCTCCTCGTGCGGGCGCACCAGGCCGACCCGGGGCAGCTCGGCCAGCGGGTCGGTCAGCCGGCCGGTGCGGACGGGCGACTTGAGGACGAGCCTGCTCTCGCAGCCCGCCCGGGACAGCGCCTGCACCGTCGACTGGGCCCAGACGGCGGAGCCGTCGATGAGGTTGAGGTCGACGTCTCCGTAGACGAGCGCCCGCAGCGCACGGCTCACGACGGCTCCTTGCGACGTCATGACGGCTCCTTCCCGCGCACGGCGAACAGTCGGTGTCCCTGCCCCGCCCAACTGCCGGGTTCCGTACCGGACAGGTGCAGCTCCCGGCGGACCAGCAGCGGCCGCAGCGACGGCACGAAGACGTAGTCGTCGGCGCCCGGCGTATGGCCCACCGCGTCCGCGCAGGAGTACTCCTGAGCGCACATCAGGTCGAGCAGCAGCGTGTCCGGCCGGTCCTCGGTGAGGTCCGTCCAGTCGGCGACCCAGGGCGCCAGGGGCCGCCCGAGGCGTACGGTCACTCCGGCGGCGGTGAGTTCGTCGAGACCTGCCGGATCGGGCACGACGACCTCGACCGGGCGGTGCGCCTGGCCGAGCACCTGGCCGACGAGCCGGGCGACTTCGGTGCGGTCGCGGGGCGCGGCCAGCACCGCGACGCGGCGCTCGTCCAGCGGATCCGGGGCGCCGGTCAGATGCGCGAGCCGCGACAGCCGTACCCGGGTGCTGTCCGCCCGGAACACCTCGCGCAGCCGCTCCCTGCCCTGCGCGGCCGGGTCGAGCCGGGCGAGGCGTACTCCGGTGTCGGCGTCGATGACGGCGTCCCAGGCGAGCCGGCCGAGGCCGGGCGCGGCAGCGGCGGGAGCGTCCCGCCACAGCACGGCCGATCGTCCCAACAGCCTTGCCTCCGCGAGGAGTTCGGCGAGGGTACGGTCGAGGTCGGGGGCGAGTCCGGTGCCGGTGAGCCACCAGGGTCCGTCGCCGGCACAGGCGCTGAGCTGTACGACGAGGACGTCGGGATCGGTGCGGCGCAGCAGCAGTTCGCCGTCGTGCGGCAGCAGGCGGTTGACCACGGCGTCCGCCGCGAAGTCCGCGGCCGTGGCGGGGGTGAGCACCCCGGCGACGACGAGGCGGTCGCGCGGTGCCGCGGTCAGGGCGCGGTGGGCGAGGTGGAAGCGTCCGTCGACCGGTGCCTCAGGCTCGGGCTGCGGCTTCGGCGCGTCGGCGGGCGCCGGCCCGGTGGTGCGACGCCGGCCGCGCCACAGGCCGTACAGCTCCCCGGGCAGCCGTACCGCGCCGCGCTTCGGCGACCGTGCGGCCGTCACCAGGGCCTTTCCGACCCGCAGCGACGTCGAGCCCTCCAGCATGGCCACCCGCGCCCGCAGCACCTCGACCCGGTCCCGGGCGGCCCGCAGGGCGGCGGCGAGCTGTTCCTTCTCCCGTACGGTCGCGGCGAGCCGCTCGGCGAGTCCGTCCTGCCCGGAGGCCTCCCGATTGCGCTCCGCCTCCTCGGCGGCCGTTTCGAGGTCCAGCACCCGGGCGCGCAGGGCGCGGGAGGCGAGGTCGGCGAAGACGTACTCGTCGGCGATCCGCAGCGCCGTGGCGTGGCCGTCGGAGGGGACGGGCCGGCCGAAGAAGTCGTGCGGCGGCAGGAGTTCGTCGGTGCGGGCGATGACCGCGCCCGCGTGCAGATGGACGTAGTCGAGGGGCGCCGCGCGCAGGACCTGGCAGCGGTGGGCCACCAGGTGGTCGAGGAGCCGGTGGTAGGGGAGCTCGGTTCCCGGGTGCCCGAACACGATCAGGCCGCGTGCGCCGGGCCGCATCCGCGCCAGTACGGTGCGACAGGCGTCCTCGCCGCCGTGCAGGTCGGGGTTCGGCCCGTACGACAGGAGCGCCAGCTCCCCTTCTTCGATGGGCTGTTGGCTGTCCTCGCGCAGGGCGACACCCGGCGGCAGATGCAGATAGGGCTCCAGGCGCAGGCCGCCGCCGGTCGCGTCCACCACCGTGGTGACGGCGTCGAGGTGCGGATGGAGCAGATCGGTCAGGCGCATCAGCGGGTCCTCGTGAAGACGTGGAAGCCGACCCGGTTCTCCCGGAAGCCGTACGGCCTGGAGAGGGTGTGCCGCAGGCCGAGCGGCTCGAGTTCGGCGCGGTAGGCGGTGAGCGGGCGCTGCACGATGTGGGCGCCGCGGGGTGTACGACGGCCGGTGTCCTCGTCGGTGACGATCAGCCGGCCGGCGACGCGGACGAGGGAGGCGAGGTTGCGCAGCCCGGCCGCCCACTCCTCGTCGTCCGGCACGTGGAACAGGACGTCCACGCAGACCACGGTGTCGTACGGCCAGGGACTGCGCCACTCGTCGAGCGCGGCGACGGCGTAGCGCGGGCCGCCGCCCCGGTCGCGGGCGTGGTCGACGGCGGCCGGGCTGGCGTCGAAGGCGTCGACCCGATGGCCGCAGCGGGCCAGGGCACGGGCGAAGTGGCCCTTGCCGCAGCCGGCGTCGAGCACGAACAAGGGGGCGGCGGGGCTGGACAGGTCGCCGATGAGCGAGAGCAGGGTGCCCAGCCGCTGGGCGTAGAACAGCTCGTTGCCGGGGCGGTCGAGCCCGATGTGCCCGCCGGAGGCCAGCTCGTCGTGCTCGGTGTGGCGGGCCTCCCAGTACGCCCGCGCGCCGTCGCGCGTCATCGTCCGGTCAGCCATGGCGCTCCAGCCACCCCGTGATCACGCGCGCGATCCGGCCGCCCGCCCGGCCGTCCCACAGGGGCGGCCCGTCCGCGGGCGCCGCTCCCCCGCCGTCCAGCAGCTTGCGCAGCGCGGGCACCAGTTCGCCGTGCCGGACGAGCCGGTTGGTGCCGTGGGTGACGGTGATGGGGCGTTCGGTCGTGGTGCGCAGGGTCAGACACGGGACGCCCAGGACGGTCGTCTCCTCCTGGACGCCGCCCGAGTCGGTGATCACCGCGGCGGCTCCGCGCACGAGGCTCATGAACTCGACGTAGCCCAGCGGGTCGAGGAGGTGCACGCCGGGCGCGCCCGCGAGTCCCGCCGCGCTCAGCGCCGCCCGGCCGCGCGGGTGCAGCGGCACGACGAGGTCGAGATGGCGGGCGGCGTCGGCCAGCACACGGGCCGCGGCCGCGGCGGACTGCGGGTCGTCGACGTTGGCGGGCCGGTGCAGGGTGACGACGCCGTAGCGCTCGGGCAGTCGGTGTGCGGCGCGGGCGCCGGCCGCGTCGAACTGCTCCAGATGGGTGAGCAGGGTGTCGATCATCGGGTTGCCGACGAGATGGATCCGCTCGGCGGCGACGCCCTCGCGGGCGAGGTGGCCGACGGCCTCGGGGCTGGTGGCGAACAGCAGCTCCGCCAACTGGTCGACCAGACGCCGGTTGACCTCCTCCGGCATCGCCATGTCGAAGCTGCGCAGGCCCGCTTCGACATGCGCGACCGGGACGCCGAGCTTGGCGGCGACGAGTGCGGCGGCCAGCGTCGAGTTCACATCGCCGTACACCGTGACCAGGGCGGGGGCGCGGGCGGCGATCTCGCCCTCCAGGGCCACCAGGAGGTCGGCGGTCTGGCGGGCGTGGCTGCCGGAGCCGACGCCCAGGTCGGTGTCGGGTTCGGGCAGGCCGAGTTGGCGGAAGAAGATGTCGGACATGCGGGCGTCGTAGTGCTGGCCGGTGTGGACGAGGGCCTGGGCGCAGCCTGCCTCGCCGAGGGCTCGAACCACCGGGGCCGCCTTGACGAAGTTGGGGCGGGTGCCCACGACGTGTAGTACGCAGCCGTTCATTGGTCGTCTCCAGGTGCCGGATGTCTGGCTCGGTCGCCTCCGGGGGCGCCACATGTCGGTGTCGAGAGGCCGATCGTGCTCAGCGCTTCGCGCCTCCGCGCGTTCGGCCTCTCGACACCGACGCGCCCCCTCCGGCTCCCTCGCGGCCGGTGTCGTCGGGACAGTGGCTGTTGGTGGGCACTTGCCCGGCTTTGCGACTTAACTTTGCGTTATGCACCGAAATGTTCCATGTGCTCTCAGTCTGGCTGTCTCGGTGGCCGTTGGCGAACTGCGGCAGGATCCGCGGCGGGCGGTGCTGCTCGCGGTGCGGCTGCTGCCGGGCGGCGCGCGGCGCTGGTTGCGGCCGTTCGAACGGCGGGTCGCCGGGCGTGCTCGCGCGGCGGGGCCGGTGGCGACGCCGTCCGCCGCTCGGGTGCCCGCGCCCTCGGGCCGGCCGCTGCGCCCCGTCCCCGGCCGGGTGCTCCATCTGGTCACCAACGGGCTGCCGTTCCGGCACGCCGGTTACACCGTGCGCACGCAGAAGCTCGCCGAGGCCCAGCGGGCGGCCGGGCTCGACCCGCATGTCGTGACGCGGATCGGCTTTCCGGTGACGGCGGGGGTGCTGGACGCCCGCCCCACCCAGTACGTGGGCGGGGTGCCGCAGCACCGGCTGCTGCCGCCGTGGCTGCCGTACGGGCAGGGCGCGGCGCTGGCGCGCAACGCCGAACTGGCCGCACGACTGGTGCAGCGGCTGCGGCCCGCCGTACTGCATGCCGCCTCCGACCACGGCAACGGGCGCGTCGCCCTCGCCCTGCGGGCGGCCTTCGGGCTTCCGGTGGTCTACGAGGTGCGGGGCTTCCTGGAGGAGACGTGGCTGACGCAGGCGCCGGGCCGGGGCCGGGACGACGAGACGTACCGGGCGCGGCGCGCCCTGGAGACGTACTGCATGCGCGAGGCCGATCTGGTGCTGACGCTGGGTGAGGCGATGAAGGCCGAGATCGTGGGCCGGGGGGTGCCTCAGGATCGGGTGCTGATCGTGCCCAATGCCGTGGACGACGACTTCCTTGCCCCGCCGCCGGATGGAGCCGCCGTGCGCGCCCGGCTCGGCATCGCGGCGGACGAGCTGGTCGTGGGTACGGTCGGCAGTCTCACCCCGCTCGAGGGCATCGACACATTGCTCCATGCGGGTGATGAGCTTCGGCGGCGTGGTGTGCCGCTGCGGTTGCTGATCGTCGGGGACGGGCCGGCGCGTCCGGCGCTCGAGCGGCTGGCCGCCCGGCTCGGCCTCGACGACGGGACCGTGCTGTTCACCGGTCGCGTGCCGCATTCCCAAGTCCGCGACTTCCACGCCGTGTTGGACGTGTTCGCGGTGCCCCGCACCGACGAACGGGTCTGCCATCTGGTGACTCCGCTCAAGCCGGTCGAGGCGATGGCGAGCGGCGTTCCGGTGGCGGCCAGCGATGTCGCCGCGCTCCGGGAACTGGTCGAACCAGAGGTGAACGGGAGGCTGATCAAGCCCGAATCACCACATTCCTGGGCTGATGAGCTTGAAATACTGCTTTACAGTCGAAAACGGCGCGCTGAGTGGGGAGCAGCAGCCCGCGCGATGGTCGCGCGTGACCGCACCTGGAAGCGGGTCGCCGCCACAACCCGTGAGGCGTACCGCACCCTTGGCAGCCTTGATGCGGGGTGAGTCCCTATGCAGGTCGAACAGAGCGGACCACTCGGGGAAGCAGAACGGCCCGACCACGTGGATCTCGCGGTGATCGGGCTCGGTTACGTCGGACTGCCGCTCGCCCGTGAGGCGGCGTCGATCCGGCTGAAGGTGCTGGGCCTCGACCGCGACCCGCGGGTCGTGGAGGCGCTCAACACCGGGCACTCCCATGTCGACGACGTCTCGGACGAGGACGTCCGCCGGATGCTGGCGGCCGGGTTCTCGGCGTCCACGGACGACGCGTGCCTGGCCCGGGCGCAGGCGGTCGTCATCTGTGTGCCGACCCCGCTCGGCGAGGACGGCGGGCCCGACCTGGGCGCGGTCACCTCGGCCGCGCGCACGGTGGCGCGCCGACTGCGGCCCGGACAGCTGGTCGTGCTGGAGTCGACCACCTATCCGGGGACCACCGAGGAGGTCGTACGGCCGCTCCTGGAGGAGTCGGGGCTGCGGGTCGGCGTGGACTTCGCGCTGGCGTTCTCACCCGAGCGCATCGACCCCGGCAACACCGCGCACGGGCTGCGCACCACACCGAAGGTGGTCGGCGGCTGCACCCCGTCCTGTGCGGCGCGGGCGGTCGCCTTCTACGGCAAGCTCGTCGACACCGTCGTCCAGGCGAAGGGCACGCGCGAGGCCGAGATGGCCAAGCTGCTGGAGAACACCTACCGGCATGTGAACATCGCCCTGGTCAACGAACTCGCCGTGATCAGCCACGAGTTGCATGTCGACCTGTGGGACGCCATCCGCTGCGCCGGCACCAAGCCCTTCGGGTTCCAGGCCTTCCGGCCCAGCCCCGGAGTCGGCGGGCACTGCATCCCCATCGACCCCAACTACCTGTCGTACAAGGTGCGTTCCTCGCTCGGCTACGAGTTCCGGTTCGTGGAGCTGGCCCAGGAGATCAACCGGCGGATGCCGGAGTACGTGGTGCGCCGCGCCCAGGACCTGCTGAACACCGCCGGCCGGCCGCTGCACGGCTCCCGGGTGCTGCTGCTCGGCGTCACCTACAAGCCGGACGTGGCGGACCAGCGCGAGTCGCCGGCGGTGCCGGTGGCGCGGCTGCTGCGGGAGCGGGAGGCCGAGGTCGCCTTCCACGATCCGTATGTGCGGCTGTGGTCGGTGGACGGGGTGAGCGTCCCGCGCGCCGGCGACGTCATGGCGGCGGTGCGCGAGCACGACCTGACGATCCTGCTCCAGGACCACTCGGCCTACGACCTGCCGGCCCTCGGCGACGCGGCCCGGCTGCTGTTCGACACCCGGGGGCGAATCCTCAGGCCCGGGGTCGAGGTGCTGTAACCGGCCCCCTTCCTCGCGGCCGTCGTTCTCGGGGCAGTCGAAAGGTACGTGCTCTGATGCGGATACTCGTCGTCACCGTCGTCCACCACCCCGAGGACGCGCGGATCCTGCACCGGGAGATCGCCGCCCTGCGCCGGCACGGCCACCGGGTCGTGTACGCCGCGCCCTTCGCCGCTCGGGAAGTGGCACCGCGGCCGTACGTCAAGGGCATCGACCTGCCCCGGGCGGCGGGCCGGGACCGCCGGTCGGCGCTGCGCGCGGCTCGTACCCTGCTGGCCGAGCGCGGCCCCCAGGCCGACGTCGTCCTGCTGCACGACCCGGAGCTGCTGCTCGCCCTGCCCGGCACCCTGCGCCGCTGGCGGCGCGCCGGACACACCCCGGTCACCGTGTGGGACGTGCACGAGGACACCGCGGCGGCGCTGGCGATGAAACGCTGGCTGCCCCGTCCGCTGCGGCCGCCGCTGCGACTGGCCGTCCGGGCGGCGGAGCGGCTGGCGGAGCGGCATCTGCGGCTGCTCCTGGCCGAGGACGCCTACCAGCGGCGTTTTAGCCGCCCGCATCCCGTGGTCGCCAACCTCGCGACGGTGCCGCCGGAGCCGCCCGAGCCGCCGGGCGACGAGCGGGTCGTCTACCTGGGGCATCTGTCGCGGGCGCGGGGCGCGCCGGAGCTGATCGAGACGGCGCGGCTGCTGACGCCGGACTTCCGGGTCGAGGTGATCGGCGGGGCGGACCCTGACATGCGGGGCCCGCTCACCGAGGCCGACCGGGAGGGCGTGCTGCGCTGGCACGGGTATCTGCCCAACGATCGCGCCCTCGCCCTGCTCTCCGGCAGCCTGGCCGGCCTCTCCCTCTTGCGCGACCAGGCCAACTACCGCCACTCACGGCCCACCAAGGCCGTGGAGTACATGGCGCACGGCGTCCCCGTGGTGACCACGCCGACCCCGCTCGCGGCCGAGCTGATCGAACGCTACGGCTGCGGTCTCGTCGTCCCCTACGAGGATCCGGCCACCGCGGCCCAGGCCGTACGCCATCTGCGCGCCGACCGGCAGATGCGCCGCCGCGCGGCCAGCCGCGGCTGGGAGGCGGCGCTGTCCGACCTCAACTGGGCCGATCGGGCGACGGAGTTCGTGATGTGCCTGGAGACCTGGGCGAAGGAGGCGTCCGCCGGCCGGACTACGACCGGGCGTTCGACCAGCCCCGCCGGCACAGCACCAGCCGGTACCCGTCCGGGTCCTCGATCGTGACGCCCCACTCGTTCCAGTAGGGGTTGGGCGAGGGAACCCGCTTGCCACCGTGTTCCTCCAGCCGGGCGACGAGGTCGTCCGGCACGGGGCCGTCGACGTAGATGACGAGAAGGTCCTCCTCGGTCGGCCGGGGTTGCACGGGGCGGGCGGGCTCGTGGACGAGTTCCAGATGCCAGTCGGCGTCCGGCCAGCCGAGCATCAGCAGATCGTGCTCACCGGGTTCGGGACCGCCCTCCGCCCGCCATACGACGCCGAGCCCCAGCCCCTCGCCCCAGAAGCGCTCCGCCGCGGCGAGGTCCCGGGACGGGCGGGCGATTCGGATGTGACTGCGGCCGTTCACCGGCATGGTGCCCTCCATTTGGCGTCCTGTGCTGCGTCGATCCACTCGGCAGGGTAGGCGGGCCAAGTGCGCCGGGACCATCGGTCATCGGCCCCCCGCCCCGCGACCTAAGTCCTCTCGCCCGTCACCCTCCCCGTTGACACCTGACGTTTCCCGCAAGAACATCGGCCGGAACGAGCATAAAAGAACAGCGCTGCGGCACAGCGACCCATGGCTCTCCCGTCTCCCGCCGAAGGACATGAGTGGTGCGCATCCTTTCCCGCAAGTCGGGCCGCCTGCTGGCCTGCGCCCTCACGGCGGCGCTGCTGCCGTCGACCGCCCAGGGCTCACCGCCGTCGGACGAGACGACCAGGGTCTCCGAGTCGCGGGGCACGGTGACCCTCGACTCCCCGGGCTACTCCGTCTCGATCTCGGGCCGCACCGGCGGCCAACTCGCCCTGACCACCCGAAGGTCGGGCCGCACGGTGCTGGCCACCGGCCCCGAAGCCCTCCGCTTCCGCACCGGAGACACCTGGCAGCACGCCACGCGGCTCACCGACTGGCGCTGGCAGGGCGGCGTGCTCACTCTGACGGCGGACACCACCCTCGCGGGCGCCCGGATCGAGGCCCGCCTGACCCCGGCCCCCGACCGCTACCGGCTCGACTGGGACGTCACCGGCGCCGAGGCCGCCGAGCTCGGCCTCACCTACGACCTCTCCTCCGCCGGCCACTGGTACGGCCACGGCGAGACCGCCACCACCTCCGACGGCCCGTACACCGACCAGCCCTGGCCGCTGGACGCCGGGCGGGTCGAGGCGGAGGACTTCAGCGCGGCGTCGTACCAGATGGTGGATCCCTTCTGGTTCACGGCGAGTTCGGCCGGCCTGTACGTCGACACCGGCGACACGATGGACGTGTCCCTCAACGCGGCCGGCGACGGGCTCGGCCGCTTCACGGTCGAGTCGGGGTCGACGTACCGGGCGACGGTGTTCGTGGAGTCGACCCCGCGCGCCGTCTACCGCGACTACATCGGCATCGTCGGCAAGCCGCGCCAGAGCGACGCGACCTACGAGCAGTACGCCAAGCCGCTGTGGAACTCCTGGGCGCAGTTCTACACGAAGGTCGACCAGGAGAAGATCCTGGACTACGCGACCGACCTGCACGACAACGGACTTGACGGCCACACCGTCCAGCTCGACGACAAGTGGGAGTCGAACTACGGCAACATGACCTTCGACCCGAAGGCCTACCCCGACCCCAGGGCGATGTCCGACCGGATCCACGACCTCGGCTACGACTTCGGCCTCTGGGTCACCCTCTGGATCAACCTCGACTCGGCGAACTACCGGTACGCGGCGGACCACGACTACCTGCTCCGGGACGCCGCCGACCCCACCAAGCCCTGCACGGTCACCTGGTGGAACGGCACGGCCGGCATCGTCGACCTCGCCAACCCCGAGGCGAAGGCCTGGTACCAGGGCAACCTGCGCAAGCTGATGGACACCTACCGGGTCGACGGCCTGAAGTTCGACACCCGCTTCTTCGACGACCACTGCGCGGGCCGCGACGGCCACACCCGCACCGACTACCAGCGCCTCGGCTCCGAACTGGCCGACGCCTACGACCTCCAGGGCGCCGGGATCCGGGTGCACTGGAGCAGGGCCGCGCACGAGTCCGGCTTCGTCACCCGGCAGATCGACAAGGGCACCGGCTGGAACTCCCTGAAGGCGTCCGTCACCCAGAACCTCGCCCTGTCCACGATCGGCTACCCCTTCGTCGAGACGGACATGATCGGCGGCTCCCTCAGCCAGCCCGCCCCGACGAAGGAGGTCCTGGTGCGCTGGGCGCAGTCGGCGTCGTACATGCCGCTGATGTACGCCTCCATCTCCCCCGTGGACACGATCGACCCGCCGACGGGCGAGAAGGTGGACTACGACGAGGAGACCGTGGCGCTGTACCGGGAGTCGATCGCCCGTCACGAGCGACTCGCGCCGTACATCTGGGACCAGGTCCAGGACACCCTGAAGACGGGCGATCCGATCCTGCGCCCCCTGTTCTTCGACTTCCCGCAGGACGAGGCGGGTTACACGATCGACGACGAGTGGATGCTCGGCCCGGCGGTACTCGCGGCACCCAACCTCACGGCGTCACCGTCACGCGACATCCATCTGCCGCCCGGCACCTGGTACGACGTCAACCGCGGCCGGACGATCAAGGGCCCGACGACACTCAAGTCGTACCCGACCCCGCTCGCCGTCACCCCCGCGTTCGTGAACCTTCGGGCCAAGGGCGCCGACCAGGCGCTGCGGGCGCTGCGCTAGCCGCGGAGGGGGCGCTTCGCGCGTACCGGCCGGATTCAGGGGCGGCCGGTAGGCGTCAAGTGGGCGTTGACTATCGTTGCCCGATCATATGAGCGGGTGCGAGAGGCGGGCGGGGAGTGACAGGGGCCGGGTGGATACGGGTGCCGGTCGGGGATGACGCGGCGCGATGGGCCACGCGCGGGCAAACCCGGAAGGTTCTTCTGATCGTCCACAACGTGACCTCGGCGTCCCGGCTGCTGGACATCCTGCCGCTGTTCCACGACGACTTCCGGGTGCAGTTGCTCGCCACGTGCCCGCAGTCGTCGGCATTCCGGGCGGGGATCGCGGAGTTGCTGGCGGATACGGGGGTGCCCGTGGTGCCGTGGGAGCAGGCGGTCGAGACACCGGTCGCGCTGGCGGTCTCGGCGAGCTTCGGCGGTCAACTTCGAGCGTTTTCCGGTGTATTGGCCGTTCTGTCACACGGTGTCGGATATACTAAGAGGCTGGCGACACCCGACACCCGACACCCGACACCCGACACCCGACACCCGACACCCGACACCCGACACCCGACACCCGACACCCGAGGGTCGGCGGGCGCGTCGGATCCGGTGTTCGGGCTGTCGCCGGAGTGGCTGCTCGACGAGGACGGGAAGCCGGTCGTCAGTGCCCTGGTGCTCTCCCACCCCGAGCAGTACGAGCGGCTGCGCACCGCCTGCCCCGAGGCCGCGCCCTCGGCCGTGCTCGCCGGGGACCCGTGCTGGGACCGCATCCTGGCGGCGCGCCCGTACCGCGAGCGCTACCGCCGCGCACTCGGCGTCGGCCCGAATCAGCGGCTGATCGTCCTCAACTCCACCTGGAACCCCGAATCACTGTTCGGCGACGGCGGCGGCGATGACGTACTGCCCTCCCTGCTCCCCCGTCTGACCTCGGAGTTCCCGGCCGACGAGTACCGTCTGGCGGCCGTGCTGCACCCCAACATCTGGCACGGTCACGGTCCGGGCCAGATCCGGGCCTGGCTCGACCGCGCCCGGCGTGCGGGCCTGACCCTGATCGACCCGCTGGACAACTGGCGGCAGACACTGATCGCCGCCGACGCCGTGATCGGCGACCACGGCGCGGTCACCTACTACGCCGCGGCACTCGGCATCCCGGTGCTGCTGGGCGCCGCGCCGCTCTCCGGTCTCGCACCGGACGCCCCGGTGCACGCCTTCGTCCGCACGGCACCCCGCCTCACACCCGCGCTCCCCCTGCGACCGCAGATCGAGGCACTGCTCGACGGCCACCGGCCCCTGCCCGAACCGGCCGAGTTCGTCAGCTCCGCACCCGGCGAGTCGGCGGCCCTGCTGCGGCGCCTCTTCTACGACCTGATGGACGTCCGCGAACCCGACGCGCCCGCCCGCCCCGAACCGCTGCCGCTCCCTCGGTACGAGCCGGCGAACCCCACGGTGCCGCTCCTCGTCCTGACCCGGCTGCTGGACTCCGGCGAGGTCGCGGTCACCCGGTACGCGGGCCCGCACCCGGCACCGTACGACACCGGCGAGGCGCACACAGCCGTCCACGAGGACACCCGCGAGGCCGACCAACTCGCCCTCGCCGACGTGGTGTTCAGGCACGGGAAGGCCGACGACCCGCGCTTCGGCTCTCCGGCCGACTGGGCGTCGGAAGTCCTCGCGCGACATCCTCACTGCGCGATCGCGGCGTACGTCACCGGCCCCGGCGCCTGTGTACTGCGCACCCGCGCCGGCTCTCTGCTGCGGCTGGCGGCCGGACCGGGCGCGGAGGCCGATCCGGCCGTGTACGCGTCGGCGCTGCATGCGTGGCTGGGCGCGGGAAAGCCGCTGGCGGAGGTTGTGGAACGGGGCCTGACGGTCCGCGCGGGTGACACGACCCACCCGGTCACGGTCACTCCGGCGTGACACACCTCTCCCGCAGAGCGCGCAACCGCTCCACGTGAAAGTCGGCGTTCTCGGCGCCGAGCAGGCCGAGCGCCTCGTCGATCAGCGGCAGAGCCGTTCGAGGCTCACCGGCGACCAGGTGGAACATGGCGAGGTCGGTGAGCGTACGGGCGGTGTTGTAGGCCTCCCTGGCGTGCTCGCGGAAGAAGCTCAGCGCACGCCCGAAGTGCTCCAGCGCCGCCTCTCGACGTCCCATCTGGCCCAGCGCGTTCCCCCGATGGCGATCGAGGAGCGCCCGGGCACGTGGAAGGTCGTCGTAGCCCTCGTCGTCCGGTCCGATGCCACCGTAGAGGCGGTCCGCGTCCTCGAAGCAGGCATAGGCGTCGGGCTGCCACTGACGCAGCCTGATGATGCCCAGGAACTCGACCGCTGAGGCGTGACCGCGTACATGGCCGACGGTCTGTTCATGGCGCACGGCGGCACGCGCCTCGCGTTCGGCATCCGCCTCTCGGCCCAACTCCAGCATGCAGTGGGCGAGTTGGAAGTGCAGGGCCCCGGCCGTGGGGGTGCCTGAGAATCGTTCGCCGTCGGCGATGCGTGCCGCAGCCTCCAGCGCGGGCAGGACGACGTCGAGGTGGCCGGCCTTGAGCTGAAGGGGCCACAGGGCCTGGCCGATCAGGACGGCGGTGTCCAGGTCGCCGAACTCCTCGGCCGTCCGGATCGCCTCGGCAAGGTTCGGCGCCTCGGCCGCGAGGGCGGCGACGGCCGCGCCGCGATCGGGGTAGGTGAACGACGACGGCTCCGACGGCACCCGCCAGCTCTCCGGCAACGCCGCGCGGGCCGCGCCGACGGCCAGTTCCCGGTACCTGGCGACCATCCGGGTGACGGCGGCCGAGCAGGCCGGGATGCCGTCGGCCTCGACCGCCAGTCGTTCCGCGTGTGTGCGAATGGAAGGACGGTAGCGGTACCGACCGCTGCCCATACCTTCGATGAGCAGCGCGGCGGCGAGTTCCGCCAGCAGCCCGGCGGCCTCCGTCTCGGCGATGTCGGCGGCGCGCGCCGCCGCGGCGGCATCGACTGCGGGCCATTCTCGGAGCCCCGCCCGACGGAACAGACGGGCGGCGCCAGGAGTCAGCATGCGGTACGAGGCCTCGACGGCGGCTCGAACCGGATCGTCGCTCTCGTGCACGGCGGGGGCCTCCGAGCGTTCGGACAGGGCCGGCAGGCGAAGTGCGGCTGAGTGCAGGGCGAAGGGCGTGCCGGCGCAGCGGTCGAGTACGGCGGGCAGAACACGACGGGCCGCGGTGACGGCGTCCTCGCCGGCGATGCGCTCCACCATCAGACGAGCGTCACGCTTCGCCAGTGGTCCGACCGCGATGGGCTCCCCGCCCAGGTTGGTGAGGTGCCGACTGGCCACGACCACCGTGACGACTCCGGGCGCCGAGGTGCGCAGCGACTCGATCTGCGCGGCGGACCGGACGTGATCAAGAATGAGAAGGACCCGGCGATCGGCCAGACACTGCCGGAACAGATCGGCACGGTCCTGCCCGCCGTGGGGTATCTCCTGCTCTCGCAGCCCCAGTTGGCGCAGCACATGCCTGAGGGCGGCCCCAGGCGCGAGAGTGCCCAGGTCGACATACATCTGCCCGTCGGGGAATCGGGCGGTCTGCCGCCAGCCCCAGTGGATGGCGAGCGTGCTGCTGCCCATTCCCTCGGGGCCGTGGAGGAGGGCCAGCCTCGGCCGCCCGTCGAAGGGGCGGGTCGCTACCTTGTCCAGCGCTTTCAGGAGCGGCTCACGGTCCGTGAAGTAACCCGGGCCAGGGGGCAGTGAGGGACGCCGAAGCCCTTGGATCGCTCCAGGGAGAGGCACGTGGCGAGCGAACGACAGCCAGGCATGGGCACGTTGCGGATCCTCGTGCACGCACTGATACACCAGACGGGCCACCTCCTCCCGTTCACCGGGCGTCGTGGGCGCGGCCACGTCCCGCCCGGTGATCCGCCGGACCAGCCCACCCGTGGACACCCAACCGGATTTGCCTGCTTCGCCCAGGAATCCTGTCGCGATCGCGGCGAGAACCGCACTGATCGCACCCATCGAAAGCGGGTCCATCATGTCGCTCAGTCCCCCTCAGTCGGCCATCCCTGCGAACTCCCGACCGCGCAGGGCTCGCAGCGATCAACCCTAGCCGGACGAAAGGGAGGTGACGCAGCACCACCTGTCACATCCGCAGGCACCGGCAGCGCTCTCTCCCCCGGCTCACCCTCGATTCGCACCCTTCGGGATGCCGTACACCCTCTCCACACGCAACCGCAGCACCAGCCGCCGGTCCCGGACCATCGCCGCCCGGAAGTCCTCCCAGTCGGGGTGCTCGCCCACGACGTCCCGGTACAGCCGGACGAGTTCCTCGACCGTCGCGTCGTACGGGTCCCGCGCGACCGGCGACAGGTCGGCCGTGCCCTCGGCGACCGCGTACGCCCATCGGTCGCGGGTCGTGACGTGGTACGACGCCCGGGGGTCCCGGCGCAGGTTGCGGGTCTTGGCGCGGTCGTCGGTGATCGAGACGCGGATGATCCGCTCGTCCGGGTAGTAGGTGTGGCCGACGTTCGAGAGCTGGGGCCGGCCGTCGCGCTTCAGGGTGACCAGCACCCCACTGTGGCCCTCGGAGAGCAGCGCGAGCAGTGCGTTCTGCGTGGCGTCCTGAGTCATATCTGCGTCAACCCTGGCGGGCGGGCTCGACATTCCCCTCGTAGACACCGTCTACTCGATCATGGTAGACACTGTCTATGCAGACATCGAGGGAGCCCGACACGGGGCTGCGCACCCGACTGGTCGACGTCGGCGTCGAGCTCGTGGCGCGCGAGGGGGTCCAGGCGCTCACCCTGCGGGAGATCGCCCGCCGGGCCGGCGTCTCGCACGGTGCGCCGCGCCGCTACTTCCCCACCCACCTGGAGCTGCTGTCGGCCATCGCGCGCCGCGGCTTCGACGAGCTGGGGCGGCGGGCGACGGCGGCGGTCGGCGACGGTACGGCCAGCCCGCGGGCACAGCTCGGTGCGCTGGCGCGGGTGTATATGGAGTTCGCGCTGGACAACCGTGGGATGTACGAGCTGATGTCCCGTCATGAGCTGCTGGAGAGCGGTCACTTGGGGCTTCGGGACACCAGCCTTCCGCTCTTCGGCCGGCTGGTGGACCTGGTCGGCCGGGTCCGCCCCGACGCCGACGCCCGGCTCCTCGCCGGCTCGCTGTGGGCCGGACTGCACGGCATCGCCCAGCTCTGGGGCTGGGGCAGTCTCCAACTGGCCACGGGCGCCGACGACTTCGTACCCCTGCTGCGGTCGGTCCTGGAGGCGCACCTCGGGCCGGAGGACGGGTGAAGGCGCGCCTCACCCTTGCGAGCAGCGTCGTCGGGGCCGTGGTCGTCGCGCTGGACGGCACCGTCCTGACCGTCGCCCAGCCCACCCTGCGACGCGACCTGGGCGCCTCCTTCGCGCAGGTGCAGTGGACCAGCACCGGCTATCTCATCGCGGTGGCGAGCCTGCTGGTGTTCGCGGGGCGGCTCGGCGACCGGTACGGGCACCATCGGCTCTTCGGCATCGGCATGGTCGGCTTCGCAGCGGCGTCGGCGGGGATCGCTCTGGCGCCCGGTGTGGGTTGGGTGATCGGGCTGCGGGTCGTGCAGGGGGTGTTCGGGGCGCTGTCGCAGCCGGCCACGCTCGGGATGCTGCGGGTGGCCTACCCGGCCGAGCTGCTGCGGAGGCCGATCGCCGTGCGGACCGCGGCGATCGGGGTGGCAGCCGCCGTCGGGCCGGTGCTGGGCGGTGCGCTGGTGGCGGGGCCGGGCTGGCGGGTCGTGTTCCTGCTGAACGTCGTGCCCGCCCTCGTCCTCGGTGGGCTCGCCCTCGCCGTACGGGCCCCGCGCGCGGCCTCCCCCGCCCGGCTCGACCTGCCAGGCGCCCTCCTTCTCGCGGTGACCCTGGCCTGTCTGGTCCACGCGCTCGTCGCGCCGCCGGGCTGGATCTGGACGGCCGCGACCGCCGCGGTCACCGGTGCCGCCTTCGTCCGGCACGAGCGCCGCGCCGCGAGCCCGCTGCTGCCGCCCGACGTCATCGGCTCCGCGGCCGTCGGATCCGCGCTCGGCATGCTGGTGGCCGCCTCGGCGGCGCTGTCCGGCACCCTGTTCGCCGGTACGTTCCTGTTGCAGGGCGCCCTCGGCCTGGACCCGTTCCGCAGCGCCCTGGTCAGCCTGCCGCTGGCCGGCCTGATGGTGCTCGCGGCCCCCACGTGCGCGGTGCTGCTGCGCCGGGTCGACGCCCGGCGTACGGCCATCGCGGCGATGGCGGTCCTCGCGCTCGGGATCCTCGTGCTGTCCCGGGCGTCTGCCACCGCCGTGCTCTGTACGGCGTTCGCCCTGGTGGGGGCCGGGTTCGGCACGGTGATGGTGGCGGCGACCCATGTCGTCGTACGCGAGGCGTCCGTCGGGTCGGCCGGGGTCGCGGGCGGGCTTCAGCAGACTGCGATGAACGTCGGGCCGGTGCTGGGTGTGGCCGCCGCGACCGCGCTGATGGGCTCCGGCGGTGCCGCCGGGCCGCCGCTGGGTGTCCTCGCCGCGCTCGCCCTGGGCGGGGCGGCGGCGGGCCGTGCGCTGCCGGGGCGGCCCGCCGCGCCGATGGACGATCATGGCGATTCGAAGGACCGTACACGTGTTCCTGCGCAACGATGAGGTCAGAGGCCGCTGCGGCGGGGTAGGCCGGAGCGCACCCTCGTCGTACGCATGCGTAAGGAGAGCCATGGCAGAGCTGACACAAGAGGTCGACCCGGGTGAGGTCGGGCTGGACCCGAAGGCGCTGGACCGCCTCGACCAGTACTTCGCCCACTACGTCGACGAGGGGCGGCTGCCCGGCTACCTGGTGTCCGTCGCCCGCGGCGGACGCGTCGCCCACCTCTGTGTGCACGGCCACCGGGACATCGCGGCCGGGCTGCCCGTCGAGGCCGACACGCTGTGGCGGATCTACTCCATGACCAAGCCGGTCACCTCGGTCGCCGCGCTGCTGCTGGTGGAGGAGGGCAAGCTCGCGCTGGACGACCCGGTCTCCCGCTATCTCCCCGGCTTCGCCGAGCCCCGGGTGTACGTCAGCGGGTCCGGCGCCGAGATGGTGACCCGCCCCGCCGACGGTCCGATAACCGTCCGGCATCTGATGACCCACACCGCCGGGCTGACGTTCGCCTTCTACCACACGCATCCCGTCGACGCCCGCTACCGCGAGGCCAACCTGGAGTCGGCGGTGCTGCCGGGCTCCGACCTGGCCGGGACGGTCGACGTGTACGCGAGCCTGCCGCTGCAGTTCGAGCCGGGCACGCAGTGGAACTACTCGGTCGCCACCAATGTGCTGGGCCGGGTCATCGAGGTGGTGTCCGGGCAGCCGCTCGACACGTTCTTCGCCGAGCGGATCTGCGGGCCGCTGGGGATGACCGACGCCGGGTTCTGGGTGAACGACGAACAGGCGGGCAGGCTCGCCGAGTTGTACGGCGAGACCGAGGACGGCGGTATCGAGCCGATCCCCGGCCTCCCGCTGCGCGGCCGTCCGCGCTTCCTGTCCGGCAGCGGCGGTCTGGCGGCCTCCGCGCACGACATCCACCGCTTCATGGAGCTGCTGCGCCGCCGCGGCGAACTCGACGGCACGCGGCTGCTGGCCTCCGAGACCGTGGACCTGATGACGTCCAACCACCTCCCCGGCGGCGCCGACCTGCGTGCCTTCGGCAGCCGCCCCGCACACGACGAGCCCGGCAACGACGGCATCGGCTTCGGCCTCGGCGTGTCCGTCGTGATCGACCCGGCCCGCACCAAGGCCCCGTCCGTGCCGGGCGCCTACGGCTGGAGCGGGGTGGCGACCACCACGTTCTGGGTCGACCCGCGCAACGACCTGACGGTGCAGTTCATGACGCAGGTGCGGCCGCGGACCTCGCACACGATGTTCCAGGACCTCAAGCGGTTCGTGCACGAGGCCGTCACCCCGGCCTGAGCCCGCTGCCGGGTCACTCGTCCACGCGCAGCGTGAACTCCACTCCTTCCAGGGCGAGTTCACGCAGCCACTGAGCCGAGCGGGCCGCCGTCTCCGCGGCCCTGTTCAGGCCCGCCGGCAAGGAGCCGTCCAGGATGTGGCGGACGCCGAGGGCGAGGGGGCGGGAGACACAGCGGGCCATGGCGCTCTCCTCCTCGTCCCCCACCAGGTCGAGCAGGTAACTGCCGGACCACGACCGCCCCGCGTCGCCCCGCACGTCCAGCGACACGGCGAGGACCACACGGTCGCGGTCGGCGTCCGTGGTGGGGTACGCCGCCGCCAACTCCCCCGCCAGGGCGGCGATCCGGGTGTCGTCGCCGGCCTTCAGCTCCTCGAAGACGCCGTCCCAGGCGCGCAGCCAGCCCTCCAGGCGCAGGGTGCCGCGCACGAACGTCTGCGGCTTCCAGGCGTCCGGCAGCCCGTACTGCTCGACGAAGGGAACGCTGTCGCGGTTGGGGTAGACCTCGAACGCCTCGTCGTCCACGACATGCCGCCGGGTCACCTCCCACGGCCGCTCGGCGACCGTCTCGGCACCGTCCTGGATGTAACGCGCCGGTGCGCGCAGGGCGCCCAGGACTCCGGCGGGCGCCCAGCTGAAGCGGTACCTGAAGTCGTTCGGGACGGCGGGGACACCGCCGCAGTAGGAGGTGAGCCGGTACGAGGCCCCCGTGTCGCCGTCGACGGCCTCCCGGGCGCTCACGTCGTGCGCCAGCAGGGCGCCGCGGTCCAGGTCGCGGGTCTCGGCCAGGTCCCAGGGCGTCGCCTCGATCCCGGCGGTCAGGAACGCGACGCGCGCGCCGCGTCCGCTGCGGCCCAGGGCGCCGATCACGAGCGCGGTGAACTCCTCGTCGCCCGCCACGGGCCGAAGGATCTCGTCCAGTTCTTCCTTCGACGTGGGGGTCAGCGGGGTGGCGAGCCTTCCCCGGTGCTGAAGGACGGCCAGGGCGGCACCGAGATAGCCGGCCCAGAAGCCGAAGGCGGCGAGGCGGCGGCCGTCGTCGTCCACCAGGTACTCCAGGTCGAGCAGCGTCCCGCCCCCGGCGGCGAAGCGCCGCAGCAGGGCCCCGGCGCCGGGCTGCCCCTTGTAGGCGTGACCGAAGTAGATGTGCCGGTGCGTCAGTTCGCCCGGCTGGTCGGGCAGCTCCTTCAGGCCGGTCACCACGGCCGCCTCGGGCGCCGACACCCACGAGCCCGCGGGCGCGATGCGGCAGCCGGCCGCCTCGTACTCCTCGACGGGGAAGATCCGCTGCGGCGACTCCTCGACGGTCAGCGTCACCCCGCTCTCGACGAGCCGTCGTGCGTCCGACGGCACGATCGGTGTGCGTCGCTCGGTCGGACGGACCTCGTGGCGCAGCCACAAGTGGAGCTCGGTCATACGCGGTTGGCCTCCGGGCGCGGGGCGTCGGCCGCGAACCGGTCGACGCTCAAGGGGCTGACGTCCACGAAGGGTACGCGGCCGAGGTACAGGTCGCGGACGACCTCACCGACGGCCGGGCCCTGGAGGAAGCCGTGGCCGGAGAAGCCGGTGGCGTACAGGAAGCGGGAGACGGAAGTCGCCTCGCCGATCAGCGCGTTGTGGTCCGGCGTGACCTCGTACAGGCCCGCCCAGCCGCCCGTGCGGCGCAGGTCGAGCAGGGCGGGGGCGCGCTGCTCCATGGCCTCGGCCAGGCGGGGGATCCAGCGGTCGTGGGTGTCGGTGGCGAAGCCGGGCCGCTCGTCGGGGTCGGACATGCCGAGGAGGAGGCCGGGGCCCTCTGTGTGGAAGTAGAGGCTGGTGGCGAAGTCGATGGTCATGGGCAGCTTCGGCGGCAGCCCGGAGACGGGTTCGGTGACCGCGATCTGGCGGCGCAGCGGCACCACCGGCAGGTCCACTCCGGCCATCGCCCCGATCGCCCGTGACCAGGGGCCGGCCGCGCAGATCACCGTGTCGGTGCCGATCCGGCCGATGCCCGTCGTCACGGCGGTGATCCGGTCGCCGTGCAGTTCGATGCCGGTGACGTCGTTGTGCCGTAAGATCCGCGCGCCGTACCGGCGGGCGGCGGACGCATAGCCCTGGACGACTGACTCAGGAGTGCAGTGGCCGTCGTCCGGGGAGAACGCGGCCGCCAGCAGTCCGTCGGTGGTGATCAGCGGGGACAGCCGCCGCGCCTCGGCGGGGTCGATCATCCGGCTCGGCACGCCGAGGGAGTTCTGCAGCCGCACGCCCGCCTCGAAGCCGGCGACCTCCTCCGGTGTAGAGAGCAGGAACAGATAGCCGACCCGGTGCAGCCCGATGTCGTGCCCGGTCTCCTCCTCGAACCGGGCGAACGCCTCCAGGCTGCGCGCCCCGAGCTGGACGTTGAGCTCGTCGGAGAACTGCGCGCGCACCCCGCCCGCCGCCTTCGAGGTGGAGCCGGAGGCCAGTTCGTCCCGCTCGACGAGGACGACGTCCCGTACGCCCGCGCGGGCGAGGTGGTAGGCGATGCTGGTGCCCATCACACCGCCTCCGATGACGACCACGCTCGCATGTGTGTTCACGGGCCAACCCTCCTGGAAGTCGTCGGTCGCTCCCTCTTCCTGTCCGGATGGGCCTCGCGGCAATCAGGACAGGTGTGCGACCGCGTCCAGATGGGGCAGGTGGTGGTCCAGCCGCTCCCGCTTGGTGCGCAGATAGGTGATGTTGCTCTCGCACGGCGGGATCAGCAGCGGCACCTGCTCGGCGACCTGGATGCCGTGCCGCACCAGGGCGTCCCGCTTGCGCGGGTTGTTGGACATCAGCCGGACCGAGTCGACGCCCAGGTCGTGCAGGATCTCGGCGGCCACCCCGTAGTCCCGGGCGTCCACCGGCAGGCCGAGCGCGAGGTTGGCCTCGACCGTGTCCAGGCCCTCCGCCTGCAGGGCCATCGCGCGCAGCTTGGCGAGCAGGCCGATGCCGCGTCCCTCGTGGCCCCGCAGATAGACGACGATGCCCGAGCCGGCCGCGACGACGGCGCGCAGCGCGGAGGCGAGCTGGTCGCCGCACTCGCAGTGCTGGGAGCCGAAGGCGTCGCCGGTGAGGCACTCGGAGTGCAGCCGGGTCAGCACATTGTCGGTGCCTATCTCGCCGTGCACGAGGGCCACTTGCTCGTCGCCGCGGTCGTGGTCGAGGTAGCCGATCGCGCGGAATTCTCCGTACACGGTGGGCAGCGGGGCATTCACTACGCGTTCCACGCCGGAACGCTGCGTCCGCGGAGCGGACTTCTTGCCGAGGACGCCAATTTTTTCTGTCATGATTCTTCAGTTCCTAAGCAGAGACGAAAGGCCGTGAAAAGATGAGTGGTTCGCAAACGCGGCCGGTGGCACACTCGCTGGTGCCGGCGGACACCACCGAAGACGTACGGACGCGGGGAGCGGGCGTCTCACGCCAGGTGGCGGTCCTTCCCGTCGGAAGCTTCGAGCAGCACGGCGCGTTCCTTCCGCTGGCGACCGACACGCTGGTCGCCTGTGCCGTCGCGCGGGAGATGGCCGCCGCGCACCCGGTACATCTCCTCCCTCCGGTGACGATCTCCTGCTCGCACGAGCACGCGGGCTGGCCGGGGACCGTCAGCATCTCCTCCGTGACCCTTCATGCGGTGATACGGGACATAGCGGCTTCGCTCCGCCGGTCGGGCGTCGACGCCCTGGTGCTGGTCAACGGGCACGGCGGAAACTACGTACTGGGCAACGTCGTTCAGGAGTCCTCCGCGCGCGGCGAGCGGATGGCGCTGTTCCCGGCCCCGGAGGACTGGGAGGTGGCTCGGGAGCGGGCGGGGGTGCAGACCTCGCTGCTCACCGACATGCACGCGGGGGAAATCGAGACCTCCATCCTTCTGCACGCTCATCCCGAATTGGTCCGGCCGGGATATGAGACTTCCGATTTCGTGGCGGACGACCGCCGTCATCTGTTGACCCTCGGTATGTCCGCCTATACCGATTCCGGTGTCATCGGCCGTCCTTCGCTGGGTTCCGCGGAAAAGGGGAAGCGCCTGCTGGCGAGCCTCGCGGATTCCTTCGGCGCGTATGTGTCACTGCTGACCTCCGCGGACGATTCCGTACCGGACACGGGAGACGGACGAAAATAGCCGGTGGGCTCCGGGTCCGCCATGGTCGCGGCGGGCTCTGCGTCCGCGCGCAGGCCGGTGTACCAGCGGGCGACGAGGACGAGGAGTCCGGGCAGCGCGGCCACGAAGCTGAGCACGCCGTACACGACGGCGACGGCGAACCCGGTGGTCGCGCCCAGTCCTGCGGCTCCGAACGCCCAGGCGGTGACGCCCTCTCGGGGCCCCCAGCCGCCGACGTTCAGCGGCAGCCCCATCGCCAGCAGCGCCAGAACGGCGAGCGGCAGCAGCGCGGCGACGGAGGCGCCGGACCCGGCGACCCGCGCCGCGAGCACGAACATCCCGATGTGCCCGGCGAGCACGACGGCGGAGGAGACGGCGACGCCGGGGCCGTTGCGGCGGGACAGCAGGGCCTCGCGTGCCTCGGTGAGCGTCGCGCGCAGAGCCGTCGGCCTGCTGCGGTCGCGGCGCGACGGCGCCCGGTTCATACGTACGGCGGCCACGACGGCGAGCGCGCCGACGCCGGCGAACAGGATCAGCGGGGTGATGTCGCGGGCTTGGTTCAGCACCGGGGACGGCATGGTGAGCAGTACGACGGTGCCGACAGCGGCAAGGACGACCTGACCGGCGGTCCGCTCCAGCACGACCGCGCGGACCCCGCGCCCCAGATCACCGGCGCTCTGCCCGTGCCGCACGGCCCGGTGCACATCGCCGAGGACGCCGCCGGGCAGAGCGGCGTTGAGGAACAACGCCCGGTAGTAATCTCCGACGGCAGGCCGGAGCGGCAGCCGGATCCGCAGCCCACGGGCCACCAACTGCCAACGCCAGGCGCTGAACACGGTGGTGACACCCCCGATCCCGAGCGCCGCGACCAGCGCCGGGGCGTCGATGCGCCGCAGCCCGTCGAGGAAGACACCGGTGCCCAGCCGCCAGAACAGCACGACGAGGATGACGACGCCGACGGCCGTGCCGAGGTGGGTGCGGATGGCCGGGGTGTTGAGACGGGAGAGCACGGCGCGGAAGGAACCGCAGGGGCGGGCCGGGCCGGTCGGCTCGGGCCGGGGCTCGGTGACGATGACGCCGATGCGGGAGGGGGAGACGGCGACGGGGTGGGAGACGGGGGCGTCCGTAGGGGTCGTCAGGATCGGGGCGCCCCCCGAACGCAGGACCAGAGCCCGCTCGGCCACGGCAGCGCCCACAGTTGCGGCCGGACTCTCCGCACCCGCGACACCCACCGAAGTCGTCGAGCCGAGGCCACCGCCCGGACGCACGACCACGCCCGCGACGGGAGCCGCCGACGCGACGTCACCGCCCGAACGCACCGCTGCCCCCGCCACGGGATCCGCCGATGCGACGTCACCATCCGGACACCCCGCCGCGCCCGCCACCGGCCCGCTCGTCTCGCCCGTGACCGGAGCCGGCGAGGCGACCCCACCGCCCGGACCCGCCACCGCCCCGCTCGTCTCGCCCGAGCGGTCCGCTCGTCGGACCCGGGGCTTGAGGGCTCGGTGCTCGGTGCGTGTCCGGGTCACCGTCTCCACGCTCATGACGCTCCGCCTGTCGGTCGGCACAGTGCGAGCAGGTCGCTGTGGTGGACGATGACGCGCAGTTCGCCGGACTGGCAGGCGGCGAGGCGTTCGGTCAGGTAGTGGTCGGCGCGCTCGCGCAGTTCGGGGCGCTGCTCGACCGCGGCGCCGACCCAGCCGCGCAGCCACTGGGCGGTGAGCGCCGATTCGCCGGGGCCGAGCCGCCAGGGGCTCGGGTGGACCTGGACGGTCGCGCCGTGCTCGGAGAAGGCCTCGGCCGCTGCCGTGACCGCGTCCGGGCCGAGCAGTCCCGAGCGCCGCTGGTGGGCGTTGAACGCCTCGGCGATCTCCGCGTCCAGCGGGTCGGACGGGGTGAGTTCGACGCGCCCGGCGACGGAGAGCGTCAGCAGCGCCGGGCAGCCCGCGCCCGCGCAGGCGGCGGCGAGGGTGTCGATCTCCTCGCGGGTGAGGACGTCCAGCAGCGCGGACGCCGTCACCAGGGAGGCGCCGAGGAGGGCGTCCGGGGTGAGGCGGCCGACGTCGCCGCGTCGGGTCTCGACCGTGACGCGGCTGCCGTCGGCGGACGAGCGCGGGGAGGCGACGGCGGCGAAGTGCAGGAGGTAGGGGTCGCGGTCGTGCAACACCCAGTGCTGGGCGCCGTCGAGGTGGGGCGCGAGCCAACGGCCCATGGAGCCGGTGCCGCAGCCCAGGTCGTGGATGACCAGACCGCCGGCCCGTCCCGGGAGGTTGGCGAGCCGGATGCGCAGCGGGTCGAGCAGGTCGTGCGCCCGCGCGGCCGAGTCGGCGCCCTCCCGCAGCTCCAGCCACTCGGGGGCGTAGCGGGGCGGATCGTCGGGCCCCGCGTCCCGCAGCCGTACTGTGGCACGCTCGCCGGGACCAACGGTGGGACCGGCGCCGAGGATCACGGCGTCCGCGTCCCCCGCCGGTACGGACACACCGCTCATGTCACTCTCCGCTGAAACGATCCCGCGCTGCGACCCGGGCCGACCGGCGGCGACCGCGGACGCCACCCCGTCGCCCGAACCCCTCTCCGTCGCCGGCCGGGTCGCGCCCGTGGCCTCCCTCGGGCCGGGCTGGACCGGGATCGTGCCCCCGCCCTGTGCCGTCGCCGTTTTCCTCATGCCGCCCTCCGGGGTTCGTTCGGCAGTCGGCCCAGTACCGAGGCCAGGCTGCGGGCCGTGCCGGCCCAGCCGTTCAGTGCGGCCCGGCGTCCCCGGGCCGCCGCCTTCAGCCGGCGTCGCACATCCGCCTCGCCGAACCAGCCGCGCAGCTCGGACGCGATGGCGGCGGGATTCTCCGGCGGGACGAGGATGCCGGGGACACCGCCGTCGGGGGCTCGGCCGACTGCCTCCGGCAGTCCGCCGACGTCCGTCGCGAGCACCGGGATGCCCCGCGCGAGCGCTTCGGTCACCGCCATGCCGTACGTCTCGGCGTAGGAGGTGAGCACCATGAGGTCGGCGGAGTTGTAGCTGGCGTCGAGTTCGGCGCCCGCCTGCGGGCCGGCGAGGATCAGCCGGTCCTGCAGGCCGTGCCGCGCTATCAGGGACCGCAGCTCGGCGACGTACTCGGGATCCTGGTTCAGCCCGCCCACGCACACGCAGCTCCACGGCAGGTCGGTCACCGCCGCGAGCGCCTCGACCAGCCGGTGCTGTCCCTTGCGCGGCGTCACGGCGGCCACGCACAGCAGGCGGGAGACGCCGTCGGTACCCGCGGCGAGGGGCGCGATGTCGGCGCCAGGGGCGGCGACATGGACGCGCTCGGGGGCGAGGCCGTGGTGGGAGACGAGGCGGCGTACGGCCCAGTCGCTGGTGGCGATCACCGCGGGCACCGCCCGCAGCACCGTGCGTTCCAGGGCGTCCAGCTCCGCCGTCACGGCGGGCTCCAGTCCCGTCTCGTCGCCGAGCGGGAGATGGACGAGGACCGCGAGGCGCAGCCGCTCGGCCTCCGGCACGATGATCTCGGGTACGCCGCAGGCGACCAGCCCGTCCAGCAGGACGACCGTCCCGTCCGGGAACTCGCGCAGCGTCCGGGCGAGTTCCTCACGGGCCGCCACGCCGGGACGCGGCCAGTCGCCGTCCACCGCGTGCTTGTGCACCTGCCAGCCGAAGCCGGGCAGGTCCAGGCAGACCCGCCGGTCGTAGGCGTTGCCGCCGCTCGGCGCGGCCGGGTCGTCGACGCCGCCCGGCAGGACGAAGTGCACGGAGCGCAGGGACATGGGGATGATCTCGGCGTTCTTCAGGGCGGAGTGCTGCACCGGCAGGTAGCCGAGCCGTGCCGGGGCCGCCCGGTCGATGGTCGTGTCGGTCACAGCGCACGCTCATAACTCGCCCAGGCGACATGCGACTCGTGCAGCGTGACGGTGAGACCGGCGAGGCCCTTGGCGCCCTCGCCCAGCGCGCCCTTCTCGATCCGCTCGGCGAGCCGGTCGGCGATGACCTTGGCGAGGTACTCGGTGGAGGTGTTGATCCCGGCGAAGTCGGGTTCGTTGTCGAGGTTTCTGTAGTTCAGCTCTCCGACGACGGCGCCCAGTTCCCGTGTGGCCAGTCCGATGTCCACGACGATGTTGTCGTCGTCGAGCTGCTCGCGCCGGAACGTGGCGTCCACCAGGAACGTCGCTCCATGCAGGCGCTGCGCGGGTCCGAAGACCTCGCCGCGGAAGCTGTGGGCGATCATGATGTGATCGCGGACGGTGATGCTGAACAACGGACACCCTCCAGGTGCGGTGCGCTCCTCATCCCCCGCTGATCGCTGCCGGGGACGACGTGTAGTACGGCTCTTCGCTTCCCCGCGTTCAGCCGCCTCTCACTCTTTTCTCAGGTCAGGCGGTCTTGTCGTCCCCAATTGAACGAGTCCGTCAGGGGGTGTCCGTGTACCTGACGCGGTGACAGAGGGCCGGGATCTCCCCGGAGGCGAGCTTGGGCATCACATCCGGCAGTTCCTCGAAAGCGCTCTCCCCCGTGACGAGCGCGTCGAGGGCCGGGTCGGCGAGCAGTTCGAGGGCGAGGGCGAGCCGGTCGGCGTACGTACGGCTGGCGCGGCGGGCAGGGGAGACGGTGCCGACCTGGCTGCTGCGGATGGCGAGCCGCCGGGAGTGGAAGGCCTCGCCGAGCGGCAGGCCCACCTTCCGGTCGCCGTACCAGCTCAGTTCGAGGACGGTGCCCTCGGCCCTGAGCAGTTCCAGGGAGCGGGCGAGTCCCTGCTCGGTGGCGCTGGCGTGGACGACCAGGTCGCATTCGCCGAGCGCGTCCCGCGGCGCGGCGAAGTCGACGCCGAGGGCGTCGGCGACCGCGGCCCGGCCCGGGTCGGCGTCGACCAACTGCAGCCGTACGCCCGGGAAGCGGGCCAGCAGGGCGGCCACCGAGCAGCCGACCATGCCGCCGCCGACCACGGCGATCCGGTCGCCGACCAGGGGCGCGGCGTCCCAGAGCGCGTTGACGGCGGTCTCGACGGTGCCGGCGAGTACGGCTCGTGCGGCGGGCACGGTGTCCGGTACGACGGTGACGGCGCTCGCGGGGACGACGTAGCGCGTCTGATGCGGGTGGAGGCAGAAGACGGTACGTCCGGCGAGCGCGTCCGGCCCCTCCTCTACCACTCCGACACTCAGGTAGCCGTACTTCACGGGGGCGGGGAACTCGCCCTCCTGGAACGGTGCGCGCATGGCCGCGTGCTGGCTCTCGGGGACCCCGCCCCGGAACACGAGCGTCTCGGTGCCGCGGCTGACACCGGAGAAGAGCGACCGCACCAGTACGTCGCCCTCGCCCGGCTCCGGAAGGGGGGCCTCCCGAATCTCTCCTTCACCCGGAGAGCTGAGCCAGAACGCACGTGCGGTGCGGTTCATCGGGATCCTCCTGAACGATCGTGAAGCTGTGCACGTACCGAGGTGTGCACAGGCCGCGCACAGTACGCGGCCTTGATCGACTCTGTCATCCGGCCGGAGGAATGTGCGGTGGCCCTGAACAACACTTACGACGCGAGGCTGGTCCAGCAGGAGACCGCTGTGGGAGCGGGCGTACAGATCCTGTTGCTGGCCCTGCTCGGTTCGGTGATCGGTCTGGGGCCGGCGGGCTGGCTGACCGGCCTCGTCTTCGCCGTCGCCACCTGGGCGCTGCTGTCGGTGGCCCTGCACCGGTCCAGGCTGCGCTCCTTTGGCCCGGCGAACCGGGTCACCCTGGGCCGGGCGACGCTGGTCGGGGGCGTGACGGCGCTGGTGGCGGACTCCTTCCAGAGTTCCCCGCCGGTGACGGTGTTCGTCGGGCTGACGGCGGTGGCGCTGATCCTCGACGGCGTGGACGGCAAAGTGGCCCGCCGGACCGGCACTTCGACGGCCCTGGGCGCGCGCTTCGACATGGAGGTCGACGCGTTCCTGATCCTGGTGCTGAGCGTGTACGTCTCGATGTCGCTCGGGCCTTGGGTCATCCTCATCGGCGCCATGCGCTACGCCTTCGTCGCCGCCGCCCGCGTCTGGCCCTGGCTGAACGCCCCGCTCCCACCGAGCACGGCTCGCAAGACGGTCGCCGCGATGCAGGGCGTGTTCCTGCTCCTGGCCGCCTCCGGCTACCTCCCGCACGCGGCGACGTTCGCGGTGACGGCGACGGCGCTGGCGGCGCTGGTCTGGTCGTTCGGGCGGGACGTGCTGTGGCTGTACCGGACTTCGCGGACGGGGCGGGTCCCGGTGCGGGAGGTACGTGAGCTGGTGGCTTCCTGAATGTCGGCCGGATGCCTGCGGCGCATGTGCGGGTTCGGTGGGGGTGCGCGTAGCGCCAACGGTGGGTGGGTCGGGGCCGTGGCCGAGGAGGTGTCCGTCCGCCCAAGCTGCGGGCATGCGTGCCGCCTGGGGCGGCTCCCGTCCCAAAGAGAGGCGGCACCCCGTCAGCGCCGGGCCGCGCCCCCCGCCCAGCCCCCACGCCGGGCGAGCCGCAAGTGCGCCGCCTCTATCTGCGCGGCAGCAGTGCGATCGCCGCGATCGGTACGGCCGCCAGGACCAGCCAGGGCACGGCTGCGGGCAACCCGGTGTCCAGGAGTGTCCCCGTCGCCGAGCTGCCGATGAGGACGACCACCCCGGAGATCGAGGACAGCGCGCCGGTGTAGAGGCCGAGGCGGCCCTCCTCCGCGAGGTCGGGGACCCAGGCGCGGGCGACGGGTGCGACGAGCATCTGGCCAAGGGTGAGGAGGACGACGAAGCCGGCCGCGGGCAACAGGCCCGCCGTTCCGGTCCAGTCGGCGGGACGGGCCGCGGCGACGGCCGTGAAGCCCGCCGCGATCAGCAGCAGCCCGGCCACCATGGACCGGCGCAGGGTGAGCCGCTCCCCCACCCAGCGGGTGACGGGCAACTGGGCCACCACCACCAGCAGTGAGGACAGGGCGAACAGCCAGGCCAGCGCGGCCTGGGAGCCCGTGGCGCGCTCCACCTCGTCGGGGAGGGCGAGGTAGAGCTGGTTGTAGGCGAGCAGATAGGCGCCGTACGCGCAGCACAGGGCGAGGAAGCGGCGGTTGCGCAGCAGCTTGCCCATGCCGCCGCGGAAGCGGACGCCGCCGCGCCCGGGTATGTGCTGCGGCAGCAGCCACGCGTGCCCGGCGAGGACGAGCACGAAGATCCCGGCACCCGCGAGGCACACCGTACGGAAGTCCACCGCCAGCAGCAGCGCGCCCAGCAACGGCCCCACGAACGCGCCCGCCTGACCGGCCACCGTCAGCAGCGCGAGCACCCGGGTGCGGGAGCCGGCCCCCGACTCCTCCCACAGCACCGCCTGCCGTGCCACCTCCGACTCCACCGCCGGTGAGAACAGCGCCGCGGCGAAGCCGATCAGCAGCACCGCCCCGATCACCGCCCAGGTCTCCTGCGCGTATCCCAGCCACACGAACCCGGCGATCCGCAGCACGCAGCCCGTGAGCACGACCGGCCGGATGCCGTACCGGTCGGCCAGCGCCCCGCCCACCACGAACAGCCCCTGCTGGCTGAACGTCCGCAGCCCCAGCACGAACCCCACCAGCCATCCCGCCATGCCGACGGACTGCCCCAGGTGTTCGGAGAGGAAGGGCAGGACTGCGAAGAAGCCGATGTTGAAGGCGAGTTGGGTGAGGATGAGCAGGCGGAGGAGCGGGGGGAGCCGGGGCCGCCGGTCCGCGGTCGCCCTGCGGAGGCCGAGGGTCAGTGAGGTCATCGGGTCGCCACCAGCTTCCTTGGCTTCTTTGTGTCCGACTGCTGTTCGGGCGCCTGTGCGACGGGCCCGGGCCCGCTCTCCCGTCGCCGCCCGCGCCGTATCCCTCCGGCCGCCGTCACCGCCAGCGCGCCCAGCAGGGCGAGTACGGCGGCGGGGGCGAGGACCGCCCAGGGGGCGCGCTCGGCGTAGGGCTGGTTCTCGGCGAGGAGCAGGCCCCACTCCGGTGCGGGCGGCTGGGCGCCGAGGCCGAGGAAGGCCAGTGAGGCGAGCGCGAGGGCGATGCCGGGCAGCCGGAGCAGGGCGTGGCGGGTGACGGGCGGGACGATCGCGGGGAGCAGTTCGTGGCGCAGGAGGTAGCCGCGGTCGGCGCCCAGGGCTCGGGTCGCGGTGAGGTGGAGGGCCGCGCGCTCCTGCCGTAGCAGCGCCGAGGTGTGGGCGGCGAGCGGCGCCCAGGCGACGGCGGCCACGGCGAGCGCGGGCGTGGCGGTTCCGCTGCCGGCGACCGCGGTGACGAGCAGGGCGACGAGGACCGGCGGCAGCGCGGTGACGGTGTCGACGAGCGGGCCGGAGAGTCGGGGCAGCAGGCCGAGCGCCAGGCCGGTGAGGAGCGTGGCGGCGGTGATCGCGAGGGCTGGCAGCAGGGTGTCGAGGGCGCCGTGGCCGACGCGGGCGAGGAGGTCCCTGCCGAGGGCGTCGGTGCCGAACGGGTGGGCCCGGGACGGTGCCGCGAGTCGCTCGGCGGTGTCGAGGGCGAGGGGGTCGCGGGGCAGGCCGAGGGCGATGACGGCGACGAGCAGGCCGCCGTATGCGAAGGGCAGGAACCTGCGGGCGGGCGGGGTCGGGCGGTGCAGGGTCGGCAGGGCTCCGTCGCGCAGAGCGGGGCCGATCAGCAGTCGGGTGAGGAGGTGGGCCGCTCCGGCGGCGGCCGCGGCGAGCAGGACGAGGGCGAGCGTGCCGGCCTGGAGGACGGGCAGGTCCTGGGCGAGGGCGGCCTGGAGGGTGGTGCGGCCGAGGCCGGGGATGTCGAAGATCTGCTCGACGGTGACCGATCCGCCGGTCAGTCCCACGACGAACAGGCCGGTGTTGGGCAGCAGTCCGGGCAGGCAGCGGCGCAGGGCCTGGCGGGCGATCGTACGGCCGGGCAGTCCGCGCGCGGCGGCGGCCTGCGCCCAGGGCTCGGCGAAGGCGCCGGGCAGCAGGTCGTCGAGGAGCCGGCCGAGGACGGCTCCGGCGGGCAGGCCGAGGGCGAGGGCGGGCAGGATCGTCCACCGGAAGCCGTACCAGCCGAGCGCGGGCAGCCAGCCGAGTTGTACGCCGACGACGGTGGCGAGCACCGACGCGGTGAGGAACTCGGGCAGTGCGGCGAGCATGGCGGAGCCGCTGCCTCCCGCGCGTCGCCCGCCGAGCCGCCGCCGTGCGCCGAGCCACAGGGTGCGGGCGCAGATCAGCGCGGCGGTGAGGGCGGCGACGGCGAGGGCGACCGCCATCAGCAGCAGGGAGACGCCGAGGGCCTGCAGCACGGCGGGTGTGACCTCGCCGCCGGAGAGCCAGGACCGCCCGGCGTCCCCGTGCCACAGCCCGCCCAGCCAGTCACCGAGGAGGTGGAAGGGGCCGGCGTCCAGGCCGAGCTGGGCCCGGATGTCCGCGAGCACCTCGGGGGTGGGGTCGCGGTCCGCCGAACGGGCCTTGAGGACGGTGAGCGCCGGGTCGGTGTGCGACAGCCAGGGCAGCACGCCGATGGCGGTGACGAGGGCGACCGCGATCGCGACCCGCCACAACAAGACGGCCATGCGCTTCCGCACGGGTCAGCGCCGGGTGCCGATGCCGACGAGGGTGCGCTCGTACGGGTCGAGCAGCGCGCCGCTGACGGAGGTGCCGACGCCGGTGATGACGCGCTGGTGGACCAGCGGTACGACGGCGTCGGTACCCAGGATGCGGGCCTCGGCGGCCATCGACGCGTCCTGCCGCTCGCCGGTGTCGGCCGCCCTTTCGGCCTTGGCGACGGCCCGGTCGACGTCCTTGTCGCACAACTGGGCGATGTTGTAGCCGCCGTCGCAGGTGTAGTCGCTGGCCAGGACGGAGACGGGGTCGCCGGTGTCGACGAGGGTGTTGCGGGCGAGGACGAAGGCGTCGAACCTGCCGGCCAGCGCGTCGCTCTCCAGCCGCGAGTACTCGCGCACCTCCAGCGTGACGTCGAACCCTGCCTTGTCGAGCTGCTGCTTCAGCACCTGGGCGACCTCCGGCAGTTCGGGCCGGTTGTCGTAGGTGGCGAGCGTGATGCGGGTGCCCTTGGGCTTTCCGGGCGCGGCCCGTCCGACCGGCTTCCTCCGCTTTCCCTCGGCCCAGGTGACGGCGGGTCCGTAGATGCCGGTGCCGGCGTCGGCGTATCCCTCGTAGACGTCCTTGGCGAGCGTGGCGGTGTCCACGGCCTGCCGGGCGGCGGCCCGCAGTGCGGCGTCCTTGAAGGGGCCCTTGCCGGTGTTGAGGAGCAGGCTCGTGGTGCGGGTCGTGGCGGTCGCCTTGCGGGTGGCCTTGTCGAGGGTGGCGGCCTGGGCGACGGGGACCGCCTCGGCGAGGTCGACCTGGTCGGTGCGCAGGGCGCTCGCGCGGGCGGTGCCGTCGGCGACGAACTTGACGTCGATGCCGGTGGCCTGGGCGCGGCCGCCCCAGTAGTCGTCGTAGCGGTCGAGGGTGGCGGCGGTGGCGCCCATCACCTTGGTGAGCTCGAACGGCCCGGTGGCGGTGCCGACCGGGTCGACCTCTCCCTTCTCGTCGTACGCCTTCGCGGAGAGGACGGCGAGGGCAGGGCTGGACAGCCGCAGCGGCAGGACGGGGTCCGGGTTCTCGGTGGTGATCCGTACGCCGGTGGCGCCCTCGGCCTTCGCGGTGAGGGTGACGCCGGCGAGGGCGGCCGGGGCGGGCTTGGCCTGTGTGGCGTGGGTGAGGGCGGCGGCGACCGCGGCAGGGGTGACCTTCGAGCCGTCCTGGAAGGTGGCCTCGCGCAGGGTGAACAGCCAGGTGCGGTCGTTCTCCTGGCGCCAGGAGGCGGCGAGGGCGGGGGTGGCGGCGCCGTTGGCGTCGAGCGCGGTCAGGCCCTCGGTGACGCCGAGGCGGGTGAGGGTGGTGGAGTCGGCGCCGTACGGCGAGAGGTTCTCGGCGGGCGGGAAGGCGAGGGCGACGCGCAGGCGGGAGCCGGCGTCGGTGCCGTCGGCGGAGTCGGCGCCGCCGGAGGCGAAGCAGCCGGCCAGCACCGGGGCGAGGACGAGGGCGAGGAGCGGGCGGAGCCGCTGTCGCTGTCTCTGTCGCTGTCGCACGGTCTATCGCTCCATCGGTATCTCGAAGTGGACGACGCCGGAAGCGCCCTTTGACTCCTCGCGCTCGTCGTGCACGACCTTGCCGCGCGAGCGCCAGAAGGCCTCGGCACCGGGCACGTTCGGATCGGTGTGCAGATATACGGCGCGATAGCCGCCGTCCCCCGCCGCGAAGGCGAGCAGTTCCTCGACCAGCCGCCCGGCGAGGCCCCGCCGGCGATGCTCGGGACGGACGTAGACGCGGCGGAGCTGCGCGGTGACGCCGGAGGGATAGCGCTCGGCGAGGTGGCGCGGATTCGGCGGGTGGGCCGGGCCGCGGGAGTCGAGGGCGGCCGTGGCCACGACACCGTTGTCGTGGGGGTCGACCGCGACGAGGAGCGTGTGGCGGGGGGAGGCGAGGTAGGCGGCGGCCGGGTCGATGACGTCCGCGTGCCAGCGGGGCACATAGCCGGTGCCGAAGTCGCGGTAGACGGTGTCGAGCATCACGGCTCGCGCACCGTCCAGGTCGTCCGGGCTCGCCGCCCTGATGCTGTAGTCACGCACTTGCACATCATATGCATTAAGCGGCCGATGTGATCACCTCACCCCCTGCGCGCCACTCAACCCCCTTACAGTCCAGGCAATTTGACAGTGATCACGAACGCCAGCAACCTACCCACATGACATCCATTTTCAAAAAGGCTACTCTGGCCGCGAAGGCGGTTCGCTGATGCGTATTGCTTTCGTCGGCAAGGGCGGCAGCGGCAAGACGACCCTGTCGGCGCTCTTCTCCCGCCACCTGGCCGGCTCCGGCGCACCCGTGCTGGCCATCGACGGCGACATCAACCAGCACCTGGCCGAGGCGCTGGGTCACGAGGGCGACACCCTGGACGCCCCGCCCCTCGGCGCCCATCTGCGGGACATCAAGGAGTACCTGCGCGGCACCAACCCGCGCATCCCCTCCGCCGACGCCATGATCAAGACCACCCCGCCCGGCCGCGGCTCCCGCCTGCTGCGCCTCCTAGGCGACGACGAGCTGCACGCCCGGCACGCCCGGCGCGTGGGCGACGTACCGCTGATGGTGACGGGCGAGTTCGACGAGAGCGACCTCGGGGTGGCCTGCTACCACTCCAAGCTCGGCGGGGTGGAGCTCTACCTCGGCCACCTGGTCGACGGCCCCGGCGAGTACGTGGTGGTCGACATGACGGCGGGCGCGGACGCCTTCGCCTCGGGCCTGTTCACCCGCTTCGACATGACCTTCCTGGTGGCGGAACCCACGCGCAAGGGCGTCTCGGTCTACCGCCAGTACCGCGACCACGCGCGGGAGTTCGGGATCCGTATCGCGGTCATCGGCAACAAGGTGACCAGCGAGGACGACCTGCTCTTCCTCAAGGAGGAGGTGGGCGACGACCTCCTCACCCACCTGCACCACTCCTCCTGGATCCGCGCCGCCGAGCAGGGCCGGCAACAGGGCGAACTGGAGTCCCCCAACGTCCACGCCCTGAACGTCCTGCGCGAGACGGTTGACGCGCTGCCGAAGGACTGGGCCACGATGCACGGCCACGCCGTCGAGTTCCACCTGCGCAACGCCCGCGCGTGGGCGGACGACAGGACGGGCCACGACCTCGCCTCCCAGGTGGACCCGGAGTTCGTACCGGGCCCAACAGCACTGACCTGAACCCCGCCCTCCCCCTCTCTGGAACAGGAACAACCGCACATGTCTCTCGACGTCTCCCCGAAGCTCCTCGCCGAGGCCGAACACGGTGACATCCGCGAGCAGGACTTCGTGGACACGGTCCGCACCTCGCTGCCGTACGCCTACGACCT
The DNA here is from genome assembly GCF_049974585.1 of Streptomyces sp. UG1. Lineage (NCBI taxonomy): Bacteria > Bacillati > Actinomycetota > Actinomycetes > Kitasatosporales > Streptomycetaceae > Streptomyces > Streptomyces sp. UG1. The sequence continues at coordinate 240,218 of NZ_JBNGGG010000007.1, forward strand.
GATCGCCTCCCTCGCCGCCGAACTCAAGGGCGGCACCGCCGAGTTCACCGACAACCAGACCCCTCCGCCGTCGGAGAAGGAACGCGGCCAACTCCTGCGCGCCCTCGCCAGCGACGCGATCCGCGGCAGCCTGGAACGCCACTTCGGTGTGACGCTGGCCTTCCAGAACTGCCACCGGGTGGCGGCGTTCCGCCCGGAGGCGCAGGGCGGGGAGACGTACTCGCGGTTCACCTCGGTGCGGTCGCAGGTTCTGAACCAGTCGCCGGAGTTCAGGGACTGCTGACCCGGCCCCACTACCTTCCCTGATTCGGTTACTTGATTCGGTTACTGGACGCCCGTCGCGTCGAGTAGCCGGATCAGGTCCGCGCGACCGTAGCCGAGCAGTGCCGGCACGGTGCACGCCCATCAGCACCAACTGGGCCGAGTTCGGTCCGGCGTCCGCCTACTCTGGCGGCATGGCCCACGCGAAGACCTCGTACGTCTGCCTGCCCTGCCGGGCCTCATACAAGAAGCCGTACGACAACCCTGCGGGCGGTGCGTGAGCGGATGGCCTACGCGCGCCGTACCGGCGAACCCTTCGCACAGGCACTTGTCCGTCCCGAGGTGCCCTGACGCACACTCCGGTCGCCCGCGTTCATCCCGGCCGTCTCACAGTCCCGCCCGTGCCAGCAGCGCGGGCAAGGCCTCCGGCTTGACCTTCTGCACCGACCGCACCTGGCCCAGTCCGAGTTCCTCGCGGCTCACCGGCTCGCGGTACAGCGCCTTCGTCCCTTCGGTGATCATGGTCACGGCGACAAGGTAGGGAACTTCGGGGTCCTCGTCGTCCGCAAAGGGTTCCTCGTCGACCTCGGCCACCGCGGCGACCGCCGACTCCGGCTGGGCGAAGTAGAACCAGAGGCGGTCGCCCGGCTGCATCCGGTAGCGACGGCTGAGCCAGAGCTCCAGTTCCGGCTCCTCCTCCGCCAGTTGCCGCATCGTCTCCTTGTCGAACGGCTCCCCGTCCAACGTGTCCTTGCGCGGATTGAGGATGTAGATCCAGTCCGCCATGGAATCCCCTTCGGTCAGGACACTCGGCCCGCGCACGACACAGCACGACACATTGGTGCAGCGCCTCATGGTGCCAGGTCACGATCCCCAGGCATACACATTTTCGAGGGAGAGCGCGGCCGTCCCGGCCCGGCTGCTCCGGTCTCGGCGGCGTTGTCAGTGGCTGCCGATACCTTGATCTCGTTGCGCCGCTCTGGCGTTGACGTCCCCTTTCGCATGCATGGGAGATGGTGCGTTGTCGGTCTGGGAGAAGTCGAGTACGGCGCGGGTCGTGCCGTCCGCGCGGCCGCGGAAGCTCGCGAAGGTCCCGTTCGTGGAGCTGGCCGACGGACGGCTGCAGGGTGTGGTGTCCAGTGGGTCGGACATCGGGCGCGTGTATGTGTCGTCGGTCGAGGCGGGGACGTTCGCGTTCGCCTGCAGCACCAACAACAACCGTCCCTGCGGCGGGGCGCGCGGGTGGTTCTGCAATCACATACGTGCGCTGATCAGTGAGGCGGTGCTGCAGTACGGCGTCGAGCGTGTGGGCCGGTATCTGAAGGCCGAGGTCGCCGGTGGCGCGCCCGCCGATGCGGGCTCCCTCACCGACGCGATGACCGCCACCCGGCCCGCGCAGGCGGACAGTTCGGCCGCAGCGCAGGTGTTCAGCCGGTTCCTGCGGCATCTGGCCTATCTCGAACTGGCCCCGAGTAGCAGTCCGTTGCCCGAGATGCAGTGGTTCCCGACGACGAGGGCGGTGGCCTGATGCGTGCCGATCTGCTGACCGACGCCGTCGACGGGCTCGACGAGATCCTTGCCGCCGTGGACGGTTTCGACGAGGTGCTGGTCGCCGGTCTGTTGCGTCCGCAGCCCGCCCAGGCGGGTGGGCCGGCCGCTCTCGCCGCGGCCGTCGCCGGGTCGCCGCTGGCCACGCGGGTCGCCGAGGCGGCCGAGAAGACCGCTGCCGGGGCCGCCGGCGAGGACCACTTTCTCGCGCTCGCCGCCGCTCGCACCGCGCTGCTCGGTTCCGTGCACGACGCGCTGGTCCTGCGTGCCGAGGAGGCCGTCGGGCGGGCGCGGGGCGAGGAGAGCGGCGCTTCGGCCGGCGGTGCGGAGTGTGCGGTCAATCTGCTTGCCGCGGCGCGCAGTTGGCTGTGCGACCTCGCGCGGGCCGGATGGCAGGGCATCGACCATGAACTCGTCGGCGGGGCCGCGCCCGTCGTGTCCGCGATGCTGCCCGACCCCGCGCTGCGCCGTCTGGCCACGCTGCTCGACGGCTTCGCCGCCGAACTCGCCGCTTCCTGCCCGGGGCCGACCCTGGAGCGGGTTCCGGTGCGGCGGTGGGCCGACCTGTGGTCGCGTGCCATGGTGCTGACGGTGCCCGGAGCAGGGGCCGCCCCTCCCGGCGTCGCCGAAGCGACCGGGCGTCTGCTGCCGCTCGGTGTCGACGTACAGGAGCACGCCACCGCCGTACAGGCTCAGGTCCACGCCGTGTTCGAACCGGCGGACGGCGGCACACCGCGACTGGTGCGGGCCTCGGTGTCGGCGCCGAAGCCCGACACCGTCGTCGGTGCGGGGCTGTGGCAGCTGTTGCGGCCCCACATGTCCCTGCTCGCCGCGGTGAGTGAGGGGCGTGCCATGGAGCTCGACGCGATGCCCGTCACCGGTGAGGGCGATCTGATCTGGGACGACGCGCGGGCCCGGACGGGCGAGCCCGCCGAGGTGTTCGCCACCGCGCGAGTGGCGCTGCCCGCCGCTGCCGCCTTCGCGACCGCGCCGCTCGACCGGCATCCGGCGCGGATCGCCGTGCCCGTGCTGCTGGAGGGGTACGCCGTGGAGGAGGGCGAGGACGGGGTGGCGTTCCAGGTCGCCGGGCAGCGGCTCGCTGTCGACACCGACCGGGTTCCGGCCGCCGGTCCGCTCACCCCCGAGGTGGTTGCCTCGTCCGGTGCTTGTGTCGGCCTGCTGCGCTGGGACGCCGGGGAGTTTCTGGTCCAGCCGCTAGCCGTCGAGCGGACCGTACGGAAGAAGTCCGTCGCCGTGCACGCCGGGGCCTGGGCCGGAGGTACGACCGACAAGGCCGGTGTACGGGCCGAGAAGGCCGCCACCGACGCCGTCACCGTGCTGCGTGAGCGCGCCGGAAGGCTGCTGCGGAAATGAGCGAGCAGACCATCGAAGGCGCCCCGGCGCCCGATCCGGACGAGAACCGGCGGCAGGTGCTGTACTGGCGGCTGCTGGCACGGCTCTTCGACCCCGAGGAGCAGGCCGGCCTGGAGTCGGCGAGTCTGGCCGTGGTCGAGGACATCGGCCTGCCGCCCGCGCTGCTGGACCCGGGGGCGTCCGTCGACTCCGTCGTGCAGCGGCATCCGGAGCTGGCCGCCGAGTTCGACGGGCTGATGACGCCCGAGCCGGACGAGGACGGTGGGCGTGACCGGGCCGCCGAGGTGCGGCGCGCGGCGCTCGTGTCGAAGGTGCTGCTGAACGTCTTCGCGACCGGCTCCGGCACCGTCACCGCCGAGCAGTTGGCTCGCTGGCAGTCCGACGCAGCCTGGCTGGAGCGGGCACTGGGCTGCCGGCCCGGCGAGCTGCGCGGCGGACGTGCCGGTGCCAACCGTGCGGGAGGCGGGCAGGGCGTCAGCCCGACCGGTACCGGTTTCGGTGGCCCCACGCCCGACCTCAGCCGCCTGATCCCCGAGATCGGGCCGGAACTCGGTTCCATCGAGGCAGGTCTCGTCAAGCGCATGCATCTGCGCGAGGTGCTGGCCGACCCCGCGCTGGCCTCGCAACTGACGCCGAGCATGTCCCTGATCGAGCAGTTGCTGCGCGACAAGGACAACCTCTCCGGTGTCGCCCTGGCCAACGCCAAGGCGCTGATCCGGCGTTACGTCGACGAGGTCGCCCAGGTGCTGCGCACCCAGGTGGAGAAGGCCACGGTCGGTGACATCGACCGGTCCGTCCCGCCCAAGCGGGTCTTCCGCAACCTCGACCTCGACCGCACCATCTGGAAGAACCTCACCAACTGGGATCCACAGGAGGAGCGGCTCTACGTCGACCGCCTCTACTACCGGCACACCAGCCGCAAGACAACACCCCAGCGGCTCATCGTGGTCGTGGACCAGTCGGGTTCGATGCTCGACTCGATGGTCAACTGCACCATCCTGGCGTCCATATTCGCCGGGCTGCCGAAGGTGGACGTCCACCTCATCGCGTACGACACACAGGCGCTGGATCTCACGTCCTGGGCGCACGACCCGTTCGAGACGCTGCTGCGGACCAAGCTCGGCGGCGGCACCGACGGCACCGTCGCCATGGCACTCGCCCAGCCGAAGATCGCCGAGCCGCGCAACACCGTCGTGGTGTGGATCTCCGACTTCTACGAATGGCGCACGGACGAGCTGTTCGAGAGCATGGCCGCCGTCCACCGTTCGGGGGCGAGGTTCATCCCGGTGGGGTCGGTGACCAGCTCCGGGCGCGGCAGCGTCAACCCGTGGTTCCGGGAGAAGTTCAAGGACCTCGGCACGCCGGTGATCTCCGGCCACATCAAGAAGCTCGTGCACGAGCTCAAGACGTTCCTCACCTGATCACCGACCACACCCTCACTGTGATCACCGTACGGAAAGGCCTTCCCCTGATGTCAGACCTGCTGCGCGCCCCTGCCGAGATCAAGTACGCCGAGGAGCTCGACTGGCTGGAGTCGATCGACGACAACCCCAAGCCGTTCTCGTGGCGCCTGTCGCCGAAGATGGTCCGCCTGTTCATCCTCGGCTCCGAGCGTGCCGACGGACTGGACCGGGAGGTGTCGCAGAAGTGGTTCGGCGACCGGAGCTTCGTCGAGCGGTCCATCGTCACCCTCGCCTCCGACCGCGGTCTGCTGCTCATCGGCGACCCCGGCACCGGCAAGAGCTGGCTGGCGGAGCTGCTGTCCGCCGCGATCTGCCGCAACTCCACGCTGGTGGTTCAGGGCACGGCCGGCACCACCGAGGACCACATCAAGTACTCGTGGAACGTGTCGATGGTCATCGCCAAGGGCCAGTCGCGGGAGTCGATGATCCCCTCGCCGATCATGACCGCGATGGAAGCCGGTGCCATCGGCCGCTTCGAGGAGCTGACCCGCTCCACGAGTGACGTCCAGGACGCGCTGATCTCGATCCTCTCCGAGAAGTACATCTCCGTTCCCGAACTGGAGAGCGGCGGCGGGGACGACAACATCGTGTTCGCCAAGCCCGGCTTCTCGATCATCGCCACGGCCAACAGCCGCGACCGGGGCGTCAACGACCTGTCGTCCGCGCTGAAGCGCCGGTTCAACTTCGTCCGCATCCCGGTCGTGACGAACAAGAAGAGCGAGGCGGAGATCGTCCGCTTCCGCACCGAGGAGCTGCTGCGCCGGCACTCGATCGACCTCGACGTGCCGCCGACCCTGCTCGACGTGCTCCTGCAGAGCTTCGCCGACCTGCGGGCGTCCGCCGCCGCGGCCGGCAGCGACGACGAGAAGCTGGAGTCCGCGCTGTCGACGGCCGAGCAGATCGGCGTGCTGGAGGACGCCGTCCTGCACAGCAACTTCTTCGGTGAGCGCGCCCTGACCGCCCGCACCCTGGCGTCCTCCCTCGTCGGCTCCCTCACCCGGCGCGAGCCCGAGGATCTGGCCATCCTCAACAAGTACCTGCACGGTGTCGTCGAGCCGCGCAGCAAGGAGGAGGGCGGTTCCTGGCCCGAGTTCCTGGAGGGCGGCCGCGACGCGATCGCCACGCTGTCATGAGCGGGTCCCAGGAGAACGGCACATTCGCCGGGCTGCGCGGCCAACTCCAGGACGCCGCGGCCACGTTCGCGGGCGGGCCCGACGCCTTGGAGGGCATCCTCCTCGGCATGGTCGACGACGTCGACCGGGCGGTGCGCGAGCCGCTGGAGATCTTCCCCGTCTGTCACCACTCCCCCGCCTCGGCGCTCGCCATGGCCCGCCGACTGCGCGAGAAGCAGCCCAAAGTGGTGTACCTGGAGCTGTGCGAGGACATGGCGCCGCTCCTGACCGAGCTGCGCAACTGCCGACTGCCGGTGGCGGTGCAGGCGTTCGCCGGCGAGGTCGACGGCTTTCCCGCCGACTGGGCCCCGCTGTCGGTCGTGGCGCCGGTCACGGAGGCGTCCGCCGAGTACCAGGCGATCGCGTACGCCCTGGACACCCCGGGCGTCGAGCTGGTGCTCGTCGACCGGTCCTCGGACCACGTCTTCCAGTGGGACAGGAGAGGCGAACACGCCCAGGAGGGGGCGGGGCCTGCGGAAGAGGCCGAGGCCGCGCTGCACGGTGAGGCCGTCGGCGTCGAGATCGGCGACCTGCGGCCGCGCTTCGCCGAGTTGGAGGAGCATCTGCTCCGCCACGGCAAGGTGCGGCACTGGTCGGAGTGGTGGCACCAGTACGTCGAGGTCCCGCTCGGGGACAGCGATCACGACACCTACCGGCAGGTGATGTTCCTCATCGGCAGCCTGTTCCGGCGGCTCGCCCCCGGCGACGGGTCCCGCGTCCGGGTGGACGAGGACCGCGAGCGGTACATGTGGACGCGGATGCGTGAGCACCTGGCGGCCACGGGCACCGACCCGGAGGACTGCCTGTACGTGTGCGGGGCGTTCCACGCGGCCAGCCGCGTCGAGGAGTTCGGCGTGCACGGCAGCACGGACACGTTCACGATCTCCCCTCGTACCGCCACCACCTGGCAGTACGGCCTGATCCCGTCCAGTCACGCGGCGATCGAGGCGCAGTTCGGGCTCGCCGCGGGTTCGGTGTCGATCGCGGCGACTCAGTGGGCGAAGGGCCTGAAGCGGACCCGCCTGAAGCCGTTCCGGCTGGAGGGTCAGGCAGGGACGAAGAAGCCCGGGAAGAAGAAGGCCGGGAAGAAGACTGCAGTCCCCGCTGTCACCCCGGCACCGGAGCCCGCGGTGGCTGCGGACAAGCTGTCCGGCTTCCTGCGCCGGCCGCCCGTGCTCGACGGTCTGGACGAGGCCGAACTGCTCGGCTGGTCGGTGGACATCGTGCGCGCGGCCCGGCGCAACGGCTATCTCGCCTCGACCGCCGACGCCATCGCCGTCTTCGAGACGTCGATCCTGCTCGCCGGCATGCGGGACCGGGTCAAGCCGACGCCGTACGACTTCCAGGACGCGGCGGTCACCTGCATCGAGAAGGACAGCGTGCCCGGGCGACGGGACGTGCGGCGCCTGGTCGAGATCATGATGGGCGGGGACCGGATCGGCCAGGTCGGCTACGACTCGCTGCCGCCGCTGGCACGCGATGTGTACGACCGGCTCGCACCGCTGGAGCTGAAGCTCGAGCAGCGCGGGGTGCGCCGGGCGCTGCTGGACATGGCGTCCCGGCCGGAACTCCAGGCGTGTTCGGACGTGTTGTGGATGCTGCGGCGGCTGATGCCGCAGGGTGCGGCGCGGCCGATCATGGGTGAGCGGGGGCTCGGTGAGCGGTCGATCCAGGAGTCGTGGGACCTGGCGCTCGGCACGCACCAGCGGGCTCTGATCGAGCTGGGCTACGAGGGTGTCAGCCTCGAGCAGGTCCTGGAGCAGCGGCTGCGGCGCGATGCGTACGGGCCGCAGGCGACGACGGCGACGGTGCTGGCCGCGGTCGAGGACGCGACCCTCTACCTGCGCAGCCGCCGCCTGTCCGACGAGCTCGGCACGCACGCGCTGAAGCTCCTCGCCACCGAGCGCAGCGTGGACGGCGCGCCGGAGGTGCTGCGGCGGGTGCGCGCGCTGCTGGCGTACTACCGCACCAGCGAGCCGGTGCTGCCGTCGTGGATCGAGTCCTTCGTCAAGACTGGTTACGCCCACTACTGCACACTGCTGCCGACGGCGTTCCGGGACGAGGACGCGACGGTCGGGCCGGTCGCGGCGATGCTCGGCTTCCTGTTCAGCATGGAGAGCCTGGCCCTGTCGCTGGGCTGCGACCGGACCCAGTTGGAGCTCGCGGTCGCCCAGTCGCACCCCGACGAGCCGTCGAAGACGGCACTGCTGTGGGCGGCGCAGGTACAGCTCGGCACCCTGTCCCGGGCCGAACTGCGGGCGCGGTGCGAGGCGCTGCTGGACAACCCGCTGGTGGTGCCCGCCTATCCGCGCTATCTGAGCGGCTTCGTGCACGCGCTGGAGCCCGTGCCGGGGCTGGCGGACGTGGTCGTGGAGGCGGTGTCGAACGCGTTCGGACGGCTGCCGGACACGGTGCTGCTGCCGTGGCTGCCGCTGCTGATCACCACCCTGCGTTCCGGCGCTGCGGACCTCGCCCCGCTGCTGATCCGCGAGGCCGGTCGCATCTTCCCGGGCCGGCTGGCGGCGCTGGACGCGTGGATACCGCCGTGGCGGATGCCGGAGATGGATCCGCTCGCCGCCGCACGGCCGAAGCCCGCGCCCGACGTCCGCCGTGGCGCCGCGCTGCTCACGGCACACCCGGCGACGTGTGACGCGGTGGCGGGGCTACTCGGCTGCGCGGGCGGATGGGCACAGCCCGACGTCCCGGCCCCGTCGGGCGTGAGGCTGCTGGCCGCGCACCCGGCGACCTGCGACGCGGTGGCGGAACTCCTGGGCTGCGACGGCGGATGGGCAGTGGCGGCGGCCGGTGCGTCCCCGTCGGGCGGGGCCATGCTCACGACCCGCCATCCGGCGACGGCGGATGCCTTGGAGTCCCTGCTGTCGAGCAGATGAAGCAGGCGGCGGCCCGGTCCGGAGTACCGGACCTACCCGGGACGTCTCCTGGACCGGGCGGCCGTCCACGTGGAAGCGCATGCATGCCCATCGGTGTCCACTCAACGGCATATGTGCGCCACTGGTCGGCCGTGTCGGTCTCGCCGGACGCGGGCCAGGAGACCGACGGGTTGTCGACGTCGCTGCCGAGCAGCCAGAAGGCGGCCGGAAGCCGTCGCCGACCGGGAGCTTCATGCGTAGAGCGCGTACGCCATCGAGTACAGCGGCACCGCGGCCGGGTCCCGTCCCTGCGCGCCGGTCGAGCCGAGTGCTGAGTCGACGAACCGGTCCCTGCCTCCGACCTTGTCGAAGTCCCGGGTGCCCGACGACTGTGCGAGCGGCCCCCCCGCGTACAGGTGGGGCCGCCCCTCACTCACCGGGCCGGTGTCGTCACCGGCGCCGGCGCGTACCCGGTCGGCCGGGCCGTGAACGTGCCCCGGCCCTGGGTCCGGCTGCGCAACCGCGTCGCGTAGCCGAAGAGTTCGGCCAGCGGCACGGTCGCCGTGACCACCGCCGCGCCCGCCCGGGTGACCGAGCCGGAGACCCGGCCGCGCCGTGCCGCCAGGTCGCCGAGGACCGTGCCCACGGCGTCCTCGGGCACGGTGACCGTGACCTCGACGACCGGCTCGAGCAGGACCATCGCGCAGGAGCGCAGGGCCTGACGGAGACCGAGCCGGCCGGCGGTGCGGAACGCCGTGTCGGAGGAGTCCTTCACATGCGTCGCCCCGTCGGTGAGGGTGACGCGCAGCCCGGTCACCGGGTGACCGCCGAGCGGGCCCTCGGCGAGGGCGTCCCGGCAGCCGGCCTCCACGGCACGGACGTACTCCTGCGGCACACGACCGCCGACGACGGCCGAGCGGAACTCGAAGCCGGCCCCTGCCTCCAGGGCCTCGACGTCGAGGACGACATGCGCGAACTGCCCTGCCCCGCCGTCCTGTTTGACATGCCGGAAGACGAAGCCGGACACGCCTCGGCCGACGGCTTCGCGGTAGGAGACCCTCGGGCGGCCTACCTTGACGTCCAGGCCGACGTCCCGCCGGATCTTCTCCACCGCGACCTCCAGATGCAGTTCGCCCATGCCGGACAGCACCGTCTGCCCGGTCTCGGCGTCGGTCCGCACGGACAGCGACGGGTCCTCTTCCGCCAGCCGGGCCAGCGCGCCCGCCAGCTTGTCGGTGTCGGTGGACCTGCGGGCCTCGACCGCGACGGACACCACCGGTTCGGCGACACCGGGCGGTTCGAGGACGAGCGCCGCGTCCGGCGCGCACAGAGTGGAGCCCGCGCGCGCCGACTTCAGCCCGACCACGGCCACGATGTCCCCGGCGACCGCCCGGTCCACCTGGGCGTGCCGGTCGGCCTGCACCCGCAGGATCCGCCCGATCCGCTCGGTGCGCCCGGCACTCGCGTCCAGCACCGTGTCCCCCTTCGCGATCGTTCCCGAGTACACCCGCAGGTACGTCAGCCTTCCGGTCGGCGTGGCGCTCACCTTGAACGCGAGCCCCGCGAACGGGGCCAACGGGTCGGCGGGCCGCTCCTCGTCGGCACTGTCGCGCAGGCCTCGTACGGCAGGCACGTCGAGCGGCGACGGCAGATAGGCCACCACCGCGTCCAGCAACGGCTCGACACCGCGGTTGCGGTAGGCCGAGCCGCACAGCACGACCACGCCCTCACCACCGCGGGTCAGCTCCCGCAGGGCGAGCTCCAGGGTCTCCGGCGAGAGGGTGGACCGCGCGCAGAACTCCTCCAACGCGCCGGCGTGCAGCTCGGCCACGGCCTCCTCCAGCAGCCGCCGACGCCGGTTCGCCTCCTCCCGCAGTTCGTCGGGCACTTCTTCCGTTACGAACGTCTCGGCGCCGTCGGCCCACACCAGCGCACGCATCCGTACCAGATCCACGACCCCGCGGAATCCGTCCTCCGTGCCGATGGGCAACTGCACCACCAGCGGCGCCGGATGCAGCCGTTCCCGGATCGACGCCACGGCCTTGTCCAGGTCGGCGCCCGCGCGGTCCAGCTTGTTGACGAAGGCGATCCTCGGCACACCGTGCCGATCGGCCTGCCGCCACACCGACTCGCTCTGCGGCTCCACGCCCGCGACGGCGTCGAACACCGCGACCGCGCCGTCCAGGACCCGCAGCGAACGCTCCACCTCGTCGGCGAAGTCGACGTGCCCGGGTGTGTCGATGAGGTTGATCCGGTGACCGTCCCAGGTGCAGCTCACCGCCGCCGCGAAGATGGTGATGCCACGGTCGCGCTCCTGCGAGTCGAAGTCGGTGACGGTGGTGCCGTCGTGGACCTCGCCGCGCTTGTGCGTGGTCCCGGTGGCGTACAGGATCCGCTCGGTGACGGTGGTCTTGCCGGCGTCGACGTGGGCGAGGATGCCGAGGTTGCGGACGACGGCGAGGGTGTTGAGGTTGGTGCGCACGGCCCTTGGCCTTTCGGATGTTCCGGAAACGGAAAGGGGTCAGCGCGATTCCGCGACGAGGCGTAGGGACGATGCGTACGCGCACGCGAGCACGGCCTGTTGGTCTGCCGGAATCCCGGCAGGGCAGGAGTGTCAGGTGTTCGTCACGGCATCCGGTGCTGGCCGCGCAGCGGGCACCGGGCGGACGAGGACACGAGGATCACGTCGTACCGGTCGTACCGGGACGGGGAGACGACAGCGGCGCGGTCACGCACGGCCCGGCTCCCCTCGACTCGTCACGACGACGCGCCGCCGGGTGGTGGGCGGCGCGTGATGGTGTGGTGAGTCTAGGGAGCCGGGCCGGACCGGGGCACATGATTTTCCGGTCCGTGCGACCGGAAGTGGCTACTCCTGGTCGTCGTCGATCGTGATGGCGGCCGCGGGACAGACGGCGGCCGCCTCGCGCGCGGCGGCGTGCGCCTCCGCGGCGGGGCTGGGGTCGAGCAGGGTGACGATGCCGTCGTCGTCGCGTTGGTCGAAGACGTCGGGCGCGATCAGCACGCACTGGCCGGCGCCGCAGCACCGGTCCTGGTCCACACGGACTTTCACCGCTGTCGCCTTCCTTTGTTGCCTGCCCTTCTTGCCTGCCCTTCTTGCTTTCCTTTCTTGCCTTCCTTCTTGCCTTCCTTCTCCAGTCGGCCCGGTCACAACCGGACGGGCACCGTGCGCAGTCCGCCGACGAGAAGTCCCTCGACGCGCTGCAACTCGTCGACGGGCACGTCCAGTCGAAGGGTCGGCAGCTTGCGCAGCAGGACGTCGAGGGTGACCTGGAGTTCGGTGCGGGCCAGGCTCTGACCGAGGCAGGAGTGAGGCCCGGAGCCGAACGTCAGATGCGGGTTCGGGGACCGGGACAGCACCATGTCGTCCGCGTCGGCGAAGACCCGCTCGTCGCGGTTGGCGGCGGGCATGCTGCACACGACGGTCGTGCCGCTCGGCAGCAGTTCGCCGTCGACCTCGACGTCCTCGGTGAGATAGCGCCGGATGCCGAAGCCGAGGTTGGCGTCGAAGCGCAGCGCTTCGTCGACGGCCGTGCGCACCAGGGCGGGGTCGGCCAGCAGCCGCTCCCAGCGGGTGCGGTCGGTGAGCAGCATCGCGACCATCTTGCCGATCATGTTCGCGGTGGTCTCGTGCCCGGCGACCAGCAGCCCCATGGCCGTGCCGAGCAGTTCGTCGTCGGTCAGCCCCCGGCCCTCCCCCTCGCTCTCCCTGATCACCATGCCGATCAGGTCCTCGCCGGGCTCGGCGCGGGTCGCCGCGATGTGCGCCGACATGTACTCGGCGAAGTCGCCGTACGCCGCCCGGGTCTGCTCGGCGGTGTAGCGGCTGACGTTGAGGAAGGCGTCGGACCAGTGTGAGAAGCGGTCCCGGTCGGCGACGGGGACGCCCAGGATGTCGCAGATGACGTAGACGGGCAGCGGGAAGCCGAGGGCGGCCTTGAGGTCGGCGGGCTGTCCGTGGCGGACCATGTACGAGGCCCTCGGCGGTGCGCACCATGCCGGGGCGCAGCGCGGTCATGCGTTTGGCGGTGAAGTACTTGCCCACCTGCCGTCGCCAACGCAGGTGCGGTTCACCGCGGTCGGGCAGGGAGAACGTCGTGCTTCCGTCGGCGGCGGGACCGCCGGCTCCTTCGGGGGCGTGGCGGTCATGGGGGTTCGAGCCCGCCGCATCGGATGGTGCGCCGTGACGGCGAGCGAGTCGGCCGGGCGCCGACCCGATGCTCGATGACCGGAGTGTCCGCCGGCTTTGGCTCGACGGCGGCACAGCGCTGGATGACGCCCTTTGCCGCAGCCGGATCGTCGGACAGGTCGGCGGCGCCGTCGATCGCGGTGCCGCCTGGGACAATCGCCGTGCCGCCCGGACAACCGTGTCGCCATGCGGGTGGATACAGAAGGAAGGGATCGGGCGACAGCCCCGTGTCTCCTGACCGGCCTGCTGACCGTGCCCGGCACCGCCATCGTCCCGGTGACCGGCATCCTCATCGGCGGTGCGCCGACCGCCATGGTACTCGCCGGACGAGGTCGCTGGGCGGTACGGCGAGGTCGAGGCCGCCCTGTCCCGAACTCGTCGCCCGTCGCAGGCTCCACCGCCAGAACGTGCCGACACCGGAACCGGGGCAGGCATTGCCCGGCAGTGCGCGGCCGACGATCGGGCCGGTGACGCCGGGCCGGGTCAGCAGCCAGGCGCCCGTCGTGACCGGCCCGAGCAGGGCCTAGCGGCGGCTGCGCACCAGCAGATAGAGGAAGTACGGCGTGCCGATCACCGCGGTCACCATGCCGGCGCCGAGCTGGGCGGGCGCGATCACGGTACGGCCCAGCAGGTCCGCGGTGCACACCAGCGCGGCGCCGAGCAGCATCGCCACCGGGACCACCCGGGCGTGCTGACGGCCACCAGGGCGCGGGCCATGTGCGGGGCGACGAGCCCCACGAAGCCGATCGTGCCCGCGGCGGCGACGGCGGTGGCGCTCACCAGGACGCCCAGGACGAGGAAGCCGAGGCGCCCCCGGGCCAGGTCGATGCCCAGGAGCCGCGGGGTGTCCTCGTCGAGCGAGACGAGGTCGAGCTCCGCGCGCCGCAGCACCGCGACGACCGCCCGAGAGCGACCACGACCGCGAGCGGCACCACGTCCGGCATCGTCCGCCCGTAGATGGAACCGGACAGCCAGGTAAGGGCCTTGACCGCGTTGAACGGGTCGGTGAGGACGATCAGCAGGCTGATCAGCGCGGTGGCGGCGGTGGCGGCACCGATGCCGACGAGGACGAGCCGGTTCTGCTGGAACCCGCCCCGCGCGGCAAGTCCGAAGACGATGACGGAGCTGACCGCGGCACCCGCGAACGCCGCTCCCGCAAGTCCCCACGAGTCGCGCACCCGGGTGTCGAGCACGAAGGAGACGGTCTGGCCCGCGCTGCCTTGTGCCCCGTTCACGACGTCTCCGAGCAGCAGTTGGGTGTCGCCCAGCGGCACGCCGGCGATCTGCGGCGGCACCGGGTACCAGCGCTCAGTGGCGGTACGCGGCTGTCGCGACCTCGACGAAGGATCGGATCAACGGGTTGGTGTCGCCTTCGTTCCACACCGCCACCACTCGGCTCGGCGCCATGTCGATCAGCGGTACCACGGCCAACTCCGCGGGCAGGTCGTGCCCGAGGGGCGCCAGGCCGACCGTGCCGTTCCACAGCACGGCCTGCAGGCATTCCTGAACGGCGCGCACCACCGGCCCCTCGCGCGCCCTGCCGCCGTTCCAGTACGACTGCCAGATGGGGTCGGTGCCCTGCGGGAACTGGAACCAGCGACGGCCGCTCAGCTCGGCCAGCCGCAGCCGGCCGCGGCGGGCCAGCGGATCGTCGGCCCGCAGGACCGCGCCGACCGGATCGGTTCGCAGCACACGCACCGTCAGGGCGGTCTCGTCGAACGGCGCCCGGGTGAGGGCGACGTCGACCAGTCCGGCGCGCAGCCCGCACGTCGGGTCGGTCAGGTCGGTGTCGCGGATGCGGACGTCGATGCCGGGGTGGTTTCGGCGGTAGGCGGCGGCCAGCCTGGACACTCCCGGGTCGGTGCCGTCGCCCAGGATGCCGACGGTGATGGTCGCGGCGCCGGCCGCCGCGCTGACGCGTACACGGACGCGGTCGGCATGCTCGAGCAGGGCCCGCGCCTCGTCGAGCAGCACCGTGCCCACCGGCGTGAGCGTGACGCCGGTGGGCGAGCGGGCGAAGAGCAGCGCCCCGACGTCGGCCTCCAACTGCTTGATCGCCCGGCTCAGCGGCGGCTGACTCATGTGCAGTCGGGTGGCGGCCCGGCCGAAGTGGAGTTCCTCGGCGACCGCCACGAAGTAGCGCAAGGTCCGTAGCTCCACGCTGCAACGATACCCACGAGGTATCGGGGTTGCGGGATGGGTCTTGGACACCGGCGGGGCCTGGGCGGTGCACTCGTGAGCATGACCGAAGAAGCGGAAGAAGCGAACACCAGCGAGCCGCAGGCCGCCCCCGCCGTGTCGGTGGTGGGTCCCGGTGACGGTGAGAGGATCGTTCTGGGCACCACGCGCATGCGCGTTCTGGAGGACGGCAGCCACACCGGGCACCGCCTCGCGATCGCCGAGTCCGTCCTCGCCCCGCACACCCAGGGACCGCCGCAGCACCGCCACGCCCAACACGACGAGGGCTTCTACATCCTCTCCGGCTCCATACGGTTCACCGTCGGGGACGAGGACCACGACGCCACCGCGGGCACGCTCGTGATGGTTCCGCCAGGCACCCCGCACACCTTCGCCAACCTGACCGACCAGCCCGCCGTCATGCTCAGCACCTTCACCCCCGATCTGTACGTGCAGTACTTCCGAGACCTCCAGGAGATGTTCGCCGACGGCCGGCCGCTGACGCGACAAGCCAACATCGACGCGATGAGCCGCTACGCGACCGAGCCCGCCAGCGACCTCGCCTGAAGCCGACGGGACGCAACAGCCGACCGGACCTAGGGCGCGTTTTGAGTCGTGATCATTCGGTGGTCCGGGTGATGTCTTTGATCCAGATCATCGAGGCGCGTAGGTG